>CAZEZD010000251.1:217-4757 GCA_964516115.1 uncultured Hyphomicrobiales bacterium | reverse complement strand
CCCTTCATCAAGGACCTGTCGATCAACATCGGCTACCTGATGATCCTGTTCGGCGCCTTCGTCATCGTCGGCTCCGGCAATGCGGTGAACCTCACCGACGGCCTCGACGGCCTCGCCATCGTGCCGGTCATGATCGCCGCAGGTACCTTCGGCATCATCGCCTACCTCTCGGGCAATGCCTTCTTCGCCAACTACCTGCAGATCACCCACGTCCCCGGCACGGGCGAGATCATCGTCATCATCGGCGCGCTGATCGGCGCCGGCCTCGGCTTCCTGTGGTTCAACGCGCCGCCGGCCCACATCTTCATGGGCGACACCGGTTCGCTGGCGCTCGGCGGCCTGATCGGCACCATCGCGGTCGCGGTGAAACACGAGATCGTGCTGCTGGTGGTCGGCGGCCTCTTCGTGCTGGAGGCGGTCTCGGTCATCGTCCAGGTCGTCTCCTTCAAGCTGACCGGCAAGCGCGTCTTCCGCATGGCGCCGATCCACCACCATTTCGAGAAGAAGGGCTGGTCGGAGCCGCAGGTGGTCGTCCGCTTCTGGATCATCGCCTTCGTGCTGGCGCTCGCCGGCCTGTCAACGCTGAAGCTGCGCTGAGATGACCCCGGTCACCACCTTCCGCGGCGCCTCCGTCGCCGTCTTTGGCCTCGGCGGTTCGGGCCTTGCCACCTGCGAGGCGCTGAGGGCTGGCGGCGCCCGCGTCATCGCCTGGGACGACAATCCCGCCTCCCTCGACAAGGCGGCCGCCGCCGGCCACGAGACGGCGGACCTGCGCCAGATCGACTGGTCGGGCGTCGCCGCGCTGGTGCTCGCGCCCGGAGTGCCGTTGACCCATCCCGCGCCGCACTGGAGCGTCGGCCTCGCCCGCGCCAACGGCGTCGAGGTGCTCGGCGACATCGAGCTCTTCTGCCGCGAGCGGCGGGCGACCGTGCCACGCTCGCCTTTCGTCGCCATCACCGGCACAAACGGCAAGTCGACGACGACGGCGCTGATCACCCACATCCTTGCCGCCGCCGGCCGCGATCCGCAGATGGGCGGCAATATCGGCACGGCGATCCTGTCGCTCTCGGCCCCCGCGGCCGGGCGCTGCCACGTCGTCGAGTGCTCGTCCTTCCAGATCGACCTGACGCCGTCCATCGACCCGCTGGTCGGCATCTGCCTGAACATCACGCCCGACCATCTCGACCGTCATGGCACGCTCGACCTCTATGCCGGGGTCAAGGAGCGCCTCATCGCCGGCGTGCAGCCGGGCGGCACCGCCATCCTCGGCATCGACGACCGCCACAGCCAGTCCATGGCCGACCGCGCCGAGCGGGCGGGACATCAGGTGGTGCGCATCTCGATCCGCAATCCGGTCGCCGACGGCCTGTGCCTCGAAGGCGCCGACATTGTGCGGACGAAGGCCGGTGCGGTCACCGCGCGCTTCTCCATCGGCTCGGCCGGCGCCCTGCGCGGCACCCACAACGCCCAGAACGCCATGGCCGCCTATGCCGCCTGCGAGGCCCTCGGCCTCACCCATGCCGAGATCGTCCGCGCCATGCTGACCTTCCCGGGCCTCGCCCACCGCATGGAGCAGGTGGGGCGCATCGGCAGCGTTCTCTTCGTCAATGATTCCAAGGCCACCAACGCCGATTCTGCCGAGAAGGCGCTCGCCGCCTTTTCCGACATCTACTGGATCGCCGGCGGGACGGCGAAGGAGGGTGGCATCGCCCCTCTCGCCCGTTTCTTCACGCGCATCCGCAAGACCTATCTGGTCGGCAAGTCGGCCGGGGATTTCGCCGTGACCCTCGGCAACCATCCTCATGTGGTCGCCGGCACCCTCGACAAGGCGGTCGCCATGGCGGCCGCTGATGCGGCGGCGGACGGCGCGGCTGATCCCGTGGTCCTGCTCTCGCCCGCCTGCGCCAGCTATGATCAGTTCCCGAACTTCGAGGTGCGCGGCAAGGCCTTCCGCGACCTCGTGCTGGCCATGCCGGGTGTCGAGAGGGTGTGAGGGACTGGTGCGGCCTGCATCATCCCGCGCACCGCGCACCGCGCACCGCGGGCCGGCGCGGCCATTGTTGCCAGCGGTTCCAGTCACGGGCAAAGGCACAGCCACCCCCGCGCGGTTAACGAAACGTTGAGCGGCGCCCTTTAGATTTCCTGAAAGCCCGCATCGGCGGGCGCATTCACGTGTGACGGGGACGGCGCATGATCTCCAGGGCTGAACGCACGGCCTTCGGCGAATGGTGGTGGACCGTCGACCGGCTGCTGCTCTCCGCCCTGTTTGGGCTGATGCTCGCCGGCATCGTGCTGTCGCTCGCGGCGTCGCCTGCGGTCGCGCACCGCATCGGTCTCGACACCTTCCACTTCGTCAACCGGCAGGTGTTCTTCCTGATCCCGGCGACCATCGTCCTCATCGCCACCTCCTTCCTGTCGCCCTACTGGATCCGCCGCCTCGCCTTCGTCGCCTTCATCGGCTCGCTGGTTCTGGTCGTGGCGACGCTGTTCATCGGCGCGGAGATCAAGGGCGCGCGGCGCTGGCTGAACTTCGCCGGGATCGGCCTGCAGCCCTCGGAATTCCTCAAGCCCGCCTTCGTAGTGCTCGCCGCCTGGCTCTTCGCGGAAAGCGCCAAGCGCCCGGAAATGCCGGCCAACCTCCTTGCCATGCTGCTGCTCGGCGCCACCGTGACGCCGCTGATCCTGCAGCCCGACGTCGGGCAGACCTCGCTCGTCACCGCCGTCTGGGCGGCGCTGTTCTTCATGGCCGGGATGCGCTGGCTCTGGGTCTTCGGCCTGGCCGGCGGCGGCGCGGCCGGCATCGCCGGCGCCTATTTCACCTTCCCGCACGTGCGCCGGCGCATCGACAAGTTCCTCGAGCCCGGAACCTCAGACACCTTCCAGGTGGATGTCGCCATAGACGCCTTCCAGCAGGGCGGCTGGTTCGGCAAGGGCCCGGGCGAGGGCACGGTGAAGCGCATCATCCCGGACAGCCACACCGACTTCATCTTCGCAGTGGCGGCCGAGGAGTTCGGCGCCATCCTCTGCCTCGTCATCATCGCCCTCTTCGCCTTCGTGGTGCTGCGCTCGCTGAACCACGCACACAAGGACGAGGATCCCTTCTGCCGCTTCGCCGTGGCCGGCCTTGCCATGCTGTTCGGCCTGCAGAGCTGCATCAACCTGATGGTCAACCTCCACCTCATTCCGCCGAAGGGCATGACGCTGCCCTTCGTCTCCTATGGCGGCTCCTCGCTCATCGCGCTGGCCTTCGGCATGGGCATGCTCATCGCCCTGACGCGGCGACGGCCGCGGGCCGAGACGCTCGCCGAACTCAGTCACTACCAGGCGAGCCGCGCCTGACATGGCCCAGCCCCTCATCCTCGTCTGCGCCGGCGGCACCGGCGGCCACCTCTTCCCGGCCGAAGCCCTGTCGGTGGCGCTGGCCGCCCGCGGCTGCCTCGTCGATCTCGTCACCGACGAGCGGGCGGAAAAATACGGCCGCGCCTTTCCGGCCCGCGCCACTCACATCGTCGAATCCGCCACGATCGGCTCGAAAAACCCTCTGGCGCTGGCGAAGACCGCCTTCACGCTCGGGCGCGGCTATCTGCATGCCCGCAAGATCATCCGCGTGCTGAAGCCCGCCGCCGTCATCGGCTTCGGCGGCTACCCGACGCTGCCGCCGATGTTCGCGGCCACCCAGCTCGGCGTGCCCACCGTCATCCACGACCAGAACGCCGTGATGGGTCGCGCCAACCGTCAGCTCTCCGCCCGCGTCACCGCCATCGCAACCTCCTTCCCCGGCGTTCTCGACGGCGATCCCGTGCTGGCGAAGAAGGCGAGCTTCACGGGCAATCCCGTGCGGCCCATGGTCATCGAGGCCGCGGCGACGCCCTACGACGCGCCCGTGGCGGGCGGTCCCTTCCGCCTCTGCGTCTTCGGCGGCAGCCAGGGGGCGCGCGTGATGAGCGAGATCGTCCCGCCCGCCCTCGAACAGGTGGACGACGCCCTGCGCGCGCGCCTGCACCTCGTCCAGCAGGCCCGCGCCGAGGACCAGGCGGCCGTCGAGGCCACCTATGCCCGTCTCGGCGTCGCCGCCGAGGTCGCGCCCTTCTTCGTCGACCTGCCGGCGCGCCTCGCCGGCGCCCACCTCGTCATCGCCCGCTCCGGGGCCTCCACCGTGGCCGAGCTCTCCGTCATCGGCCGGCCCTCCATCCTCGTGCCGCTGCCGCATGCGCTCGACCAGGACCAACTGATGAACGCCGCGACGCTGGACGCCGCGGGTGCGGCGACGGTCGTGAAGCAGGCCGATTTCACGCCGGACTGGCTCGCCGGTGTGCTGACCCGCCTTCTCGTTGATCCGGCCCCGCTCGCCGCGGCAGCCGCCGCCGCCCGGGCACAGGGGCGCGCGGATGCCGCCGACCGCCTGGCCGATCTCGCAATGAAGACGGCGGGGCTCGATTGATGGCATCGCTGACGTGCGTCCTTCGAGGCTCGGCTGTCGCCTCGCACCTCAGGATGAGGGGCGGAGCGAACTGCATCGGCGCCGGGAGCAGGCGCCACA
>CAZEZD010000251.1:0-207 GCA_964516115.1 uncultured Hyphomicrobiales bacterium | reverse complement strand
AGCCGCGCTACAACCGACCGCGCTGCAATCAGCCGACCTCCCTCATCCTGAGGTGCGAGCCCCGGCGATGCGGAAGCATCGTCCGGTGGCGAGCCTCGAAGGACGCACTGACTTGATGCAGCCCCAATTCTCCCGCTTCTGACCGCACACTCCGAATCCGCTAGAAGAACACCCATGAAACTGCCCCGCGACATCGGACCCATCCAT
>CAZEZD010000250.1:0-4776 GCA_964516115.1 uncultured Hyphomicrobiales bacterium | reverse complement strand
AAAAAAACGGCCGCCCCGAAGGGCGGCGCGGCAAATTCTATGCGATCGGGGGGGCTGAAAGTCAAGGTTGCCGCAAGGTCCTGCACGCTGCGACGCAGCATAGCCGGCTAGGATCGCGCTGCCTTTCCGACGACCTCTCGGTGGCCGGTTCACGGCAAGTCGTGACGGTCATGGCCCTGTTTCTATTGCCCGCTCATCCCGGCTCACCGGAAGGGCGAGCGTCACCAGCCAACAGGTCGCCAGCATTGCCGCCGACCCCGCGAGACATCCCAGGATGCCGCCAGCCTGGAACAGAAGCCCCGACAGCAGCGTGCCGGCGAAGCGACCCGTGGCATTGGCCGCATAGTAGAAGCCCACGTCCTCGGCCGCCTTCTCGGAGCCCGCATAGGCGAGGATGAGATAGGAATGGACCGAGGAATTGACCGCGAAGGCGAAGCCGAACACGCCGAGCCCGGCCACCAGGATCAGGTCCGGACGGGGCGGCTGGACGGCAAGGATCGCGGCAATGAGCACTGGCACCAGCATCAGGCCGAACGACCAGAGCCGCGCCGCCGGCACCTCGCTCGACAGCCCGTCGGGGCTGCGCCGCACGAGAGCGGGCGCCGAGGCCTGCACGATGCCGTAGCCGATCGTCCAGACTGCAAGAAAGGCGCCGACCATCGGGAAGGTCCAGCCGGCGCCATAGAGGAAGACAGGCAGGCCGACGACGAACCAGACATCGCGCGCCCCGAACAGGCCGATGCGCGCCGCAGCCAGCAGGTTCACGCCGCGGCTCTTGCCGAACAGTTCGCGGGCCGTGCGGCTCGCCTTGGCCTTGCCCATCATCGGCGGGAGCGACAGGACGACACCGATCAGCACCAGCCCGAGGGCGGCCGCCATCAGCCAGAGCGCCAGCCGAAAGCCGAAGGCCTCCAGCAGAAGGCCCCCGAGGAAGAAGCCGGCGCCCTTCATCGCGTTCTTCGAGCCAGTGAACCAGGCGACCCAGCGGAACAGGCGCCCGTCCGATCCGGCATCGGCGCTGCGCGCCTCCTTCTCGGTGATCTTGATCGCCGATTTGGAGGCCGTCTTGGTCAGGTCCTTGGCGACGCCGCAGACGCCCTGCGCCGCCACCACCCAGGCGACGAGGAAGGCGGCCTCCCAGCCGGGCGACATCGCGGACAGCAGCAGGAAGCCGACGATCTGCGTCGACAGGCCCACCGTCAGCATCCGCGTGATACCGTAGCGGGTCGCGAGCCAGCCGCCGATGAAGTTGGCGCCGATGCCCGCGGCCTCGTAGAGCAGGAACAGCAGCGCCAGGGTGAAGGGCGAATAGCCGAGCTTGAAGAAGGTGAAGAGGACGAGCATGCGCAAAGCGCCGTCCGTCAGGGTGAAGCCCCAGTAGGCCGCCGTGACGATGGCGTAGTTGCGCAGGCCTGCGGAGACGGGGGCCATGTCAGATCCCGACCGCGGCGAGATGGTTGGCGAGATCGACCATGCGGCAGGCGTAGCCCATCTCATTGTCGTACCAGGCGTAGACCTTCAGCATCACGCCGTCGGTCACCAGCGTCGACGGTCCGTCGACGATGGCGGAGCGCGTGTCGCGGGCATAGTCGGCTGAGACCAGCGGTAGCGCCTCGAAGCCGAGAATGCCGGCGAGTGGGCCGGCCGCGGCGGCCTTGAACATGTCGTTGACCTCGGCCGCGGTTGTCGGCCGCTTCAACTGGAAGACACAGTCCGTCAGCGAGGCGTTGAGCACCGGTGCCCGCACCGCATGGCCATCGAGCCGGCCCTTCAGCTCCGGATAGATCAGGGCGATGGCCGTGGCGCTGCCGGTCGTGGTCGGCTGCAGCGACAGCATGGCGGAGCGCGCCCGGCGCAGGTCCTTGTGCGGCGCATCGACGACCACATTGGTGTTGGTCGGGTCGTGGATCGTGGTGATCTGGCCGCGCTCGATACCGATCCCCTCATGAACGACCTTCACCACCGGGGCGAGGCAGTTGGTGGTGCAGGAGGCCGCGGTGACGATCGGATGCTTCGCCGGATTGTAGAGGTGTTCGTTGACCCCGACGACGACGTTCAGCACCGAGGGGTCCTTCACCGGTGCGGCGACGATGACGCGTTTCGCTCCGCACTTCAGGTGCCCCTCGAGCGTCGCGGGAGTGAGGAACTTGCCTGTGCATTCCAGCACCACGTCGACGCCGAGATCGCCCCAGGGAATGTCGCCGGGCGCCGCATGAGCGGAAAAGCTCATCCGCTTGCCGCCAATGGTCACAGCATCCTCGCCATCCGCCGCGATGGCGCCGCGCCAGCGCCCCTGCACGCTGTCGAATTCGAGGAGATGTGCAGTGGTGGCCGCACCGCCCTTGATCTCGTTGAGGTGGACGATGTCCAGCCGGTTGCCGGCCCGCGGATCGTCCAGGCCCCGATGGGCGGCTCCCATGGCGGCGCGGAGCGCCAGGCGCCCGATCCGGCCCATGCCGCTGATCCCCACTCTCATGATGCTGTGCTCCAGAAGTCTCGTCTGTCCATCAATGGTCCGCCTTGCCGGCAAGCCCGGTCGGGGCGGCGACCGCAGCGCCGCGCTCGTACCAGCCCTTCGACCGGTTCACGATCCACACGACCGAGAGCATGACCGGCACCTCGATGAGGACGCCGACGACGGTGGCGAGCGCCGCACCGGAATTGAAGCCGAACAGGCTGATGGCGGCTGCCACCGCCAGTTCGAAGAAGTTGCTCGCCCCGATCAGGGCCGAGGGTCCGGCGACGCAATGCGCTTCTCCCGCCGCGCGGTTGAGGAGATAGGCGAGCGCGGAATTGAAATAGACCTGGATCAGGATCGGCACCGCCAGCAGGGCGATGACGAGCGGCTGGGCGATGATCTGCTCGCCCTGGAAGCCGAAGAGCAGGACGAGGGTCGCCAGCAACGCCACGAGCGAGAGCGGCTGGAGGCGCGCAAGCAGCCGGTCCACCGCGACCTGCCCGCCGGTTCGAAGCAGCCAGGCCCTCAGCACCTGCGCCGCGATGACCGGAATGACGATGTAGAGCCCGACCGACAGCAGCAGCGTGGCCCAGGGAACGGTGATCGCCGACAGCCCCAGCAGGAGGCCGACGATGGGCGCGAAGGCGACAATCATGATGGCGTCGTTGAGCGCCACCTGGCTGAGCGTGAACAGCGGCTCGCCACGCGTCAGGTTGGACCAGACGAAGACCATCGCCGTGCAGGGAGCGGCGGCGAGGATGATGAGGCCGGCGATATAGGAGTCGATCTGCGCCGCCGGCAGCCAGGGCCGGAAGAGATAGCCGATGAAGAACCAGCCGAGCAGGGCCATCGAGAACGGTTTCACCGCCCAGTTGACGAAGAGCGTGACACTGATCCCCCGCCAGTGTCGGCTGATTGTCGACAGGGCGGCGAAATCGACGCGGAGGAGCATGGGGATGATCATCAACCAGATGAGCACCGCCATCGGGATGTTGACCTTGGCCACCTCGGCCGCTCCAAGGGCCTGGAACGCACCCGGCGCCACGTGCCCGAGCGCGATGCCGACAATGATGCAGAGGCCGACCCAGACGGTCAGGTAGCGCTCGAACAGGGTCATGCGGTCACAGCCCGGCCCGGAAGCTGCCGGTGGCCCCCTCGCTCCGCCCGATGGCATCGAGACGCGTCTGCAGGGTCAGCCGGTCGAGGCTCGCCACCGGCAGCGCCGTGAACACCGAGATGCGGTTCTTCAGATAGCGGAAGGCGGCGACGAAGGCCGTTTCCTTCGCGATGTCGGTGCCCTCCACAGCCGCGGGATCCTCGATCCCCCAGTGCGCCGTCATCGGCTGTCCCGGCCAGACAGGGCAGGCCTCGCCTGCGGCGCCGTCGCAGACAGTGAAGACGAAATCCATAACCGGGGCGTCGGGAGCTGCAAATTCCTGCCAGTTCTTCGACCGCATGCCGTCCGTCGGGTAGCCCGCGGAGGCGAGCACCCTGAGAGCGAAGGGACTGACCGTGCCCCTCGGATGGCTGCCGGCAGAGAAGGCGCGAAAGCGGCCGCCGCCGTCTCTTGTAAGGATCGACTCCGCCATGATCGAGCGGGCCGTATTGCCGGTGCAGAGGAACAGCACGTTGAAGATGCGCGGAGTCGTCGGGTCGGTGGTCATGGGCTGGGAGCCTTGGCGGAGCAGCGGGGGGAGAGATCCTCGACGAGCGGCGCGCAGATCTCGGGCCGGCCGCCGCAACAGTCCTGGACGAGGTGCACGGTCATGGCGCGGAAGCGGTCGAGATCGGCGCGATAGACGATCGAGCGGCTGTGCCGTTCGCCCCGCACCAGACCGGCACGGGTCAGAACCGCGAGATGCGCCGACATGGTGTTCTGCGGCACGGCGAGGCGGCGGCCGACCTCGCCGGCGGCAAGTCCCTCCGGCTCATGGGCCACAAGCAGGCGGAAGGTCGCGAGCCTGGTTGGC
The DNA here is from genome assembly GCA_964516115.1 of uncultured Hyphomicrobiales bacterium. Classification (GTDB taxonomy): domain Bacteria; phylum Pseudomonadota; class Alphaproteobacteria; order Rhizobiales; family Phreatobacteraceae; genus Phreatobacter. The sequence goes on along the minus strand of CAZEZD010000250.1, from coordinate 348 downwards.
TGGGCGAGTGCAGCCAGGGCCGCGATGGTCTCGATGTCATCCATATATCGAGAATTATCGATTCAATATGACGGGTGCAAGACGGTCCCATTGAGGCCGCCGGAGACTTTCCCTGCAACGGAACCAGACTGCCGGCGGATTGTTTTCAGCCCATGGCAAGCATTCCGGGCAAAGGCCGAAAAAGACCCCAGACGAGTGACTCAAAAACAACACCCCCCTTAAGGTCTTGGTAAGACTCAGGCATCGGCGGGCGAGACGAGCCGACGGGCTGTGGACGGATTCGCGACGGCCCTGAAGCGCTTGGGGAAAACGAAAGCGAGATTCCCCGGACTCTTGCCGCCGATTCAA
>CAZEZD010000249.1:0-4790 GCA_964516115.1 uncultured Hyphomicrobiales bacterium | reverse complement strand
CGCTTCTTCCAGAAGATCTCGAAGGCGGTGCGGAACAGCAGGGAGTGTTCGTGCTTCGACACGAAGACGGAATGCAGGGTCCAGTAGAAATCCTCGCGCGAGCCGATGCCGGCGGCCTCCACCGCCTGGATCGCGTCGAGCACCGTCCCCGGCCCGACCGGCAGGCCGGCGATGCGCAGCGCGCGGGCGAAATGGGCGATGTTTTCGGTCAGCGCATGGGCCATCAGGCAGGCCTCAGCAGCAGCGCCCAGAGCGGCGACAGGATGAGCGACCCGGCATTGTAGACCGCATGGGCGAGTGCCGTGCCGAGAAAGGCGGAGCGCCAGCCGCGCGCCGCGCACCAGCCGGCATACTGAAGCGCGAAGACGATGAAGATCGCGGCCGTGACGGGGGTTCGCACCAGCGTGACCGGCATGTGGGCGGCCACTGCCGCAACCGTGGCCGCCAGCACGAAGATCGCGCGGTCGGCGCCGAAGCGCGCCACGATCAGCCAGTGCAGCACGGCGAGGACGGCCGTCTCGATGAGCGGTGCGATGAAGATCGCCGCCACCACCACGAGCATCATCGACAGGCCGGAGGGAACAGGCACCGGCACGCGCGTCCCGGCGAGCCACAGCGCCGTCCACCAGACGAGCGGCACGACGAGCAGCGCGGCGCCGATGGCGGCGGCTTTCAACCATGGCATCCGGCCCGGTTCGGTGATCAGTGCCAGCGGAGCCATGGCGTCAGCGCCCTGCCCTGACCTCGTCGAGGATCGCCTTGGCCTCGCCACCCTGCATCTTCTGGATGTCGTCCTGGTACTTCAGCAGCACGCCGAGCGTATCGTTGACCGCCTGCGGATCGAGGCCGACGGCGTCGAGCTCGGTCAGCGCGGTCGCCCAGTCGATGGTCTCGGCGACGCCCGGCACCTTGAACAGGTCGCTCTTCCGCAGGCGCTGGACGAAGGCGACGATCTCCTTCGTCAGCCGCTCCGGCGCTCCCGGCGCCTTGGCGCGGAGGATGGCGAGTTCGCGCGCCGCGTCGGGATAGTCGACCCAGTGGTAGAGGCAGCGCCGCTTCAGCGCGTCGTGAATCTCGCGGGTGCGGTTGGAGGTGACGATGACGATGGGCGGCGCCGGCGCCTTGATCGTTCCGAGTTCCGGCACCGTCACCTGGAAATCGGAGAGCACCTCCAGGAGGAAGGCCTCGAAGGCCTCGTCGGTGCGGTCGAGTTCGTCGATCAGCAGGACCGGCGGTCCCCTCAGGTCCGGTTCCAGCGCCTGCAGCAGCGGCCGCTTCACCAGATAGCGCTCGGAGAAGATGCCCGCCGAGAGCTGGTCCCTGTCGACGCCTCCCTCGGCCTCGGCGAGGCGGATGGCGATCATCTGCGCCGCATAGTTCCACTCATAGACGGCGGCCGCGACGTCCAGACCCTCGTAGCACTGCAGGCGGATGAGGTTGCGCCCCAGCGCCGAGGCGAGGACCTTGGCGATCTCGGTCTTGCCGACGCCCGCCTCGCCTTCCAGCAGCAGCGGCCGCCCGAGTTTCAGCGCCAGGAACAGCACCGTCGCGAGCGAGCGGTCGGCGACGTAGTTGGCGCCCTTCAGCAGGGCGAGAGTCTCGTCGATGGAGGCGGGAAGCGGATGGGACGATGCAGATGTCACGAAGGCACTCCGGCTGGACGCAGAACCATAGCGCAGCCGGAGCGATGCCGAGAACCTCAATCCGCAGAGGCGCGTCGCGTTTGCGGCAGGCCGGGATCGAGAGCGAGGCGCGTGGCCTGGGCGATACCGGTGCCGTAGCCGGTCGTCAGCGTGATCTTCGCCGGGATGAGGTGGCGGGTGCCGCGCACCGGCACCAGCACCACCTCCGCCGACCGGCGGCGCGCGCTCTGGATGTCGTTGCGGTCCGGGCGGTAGCCGGCGATCGGCTCGAAGCGCACGCGGCAGATCGCCGCCTCGCCCTTGTAGCCGCCGATGTCGACCTGCCGGGTCTCGACGAAGGAGTAGATGAGGTCGAAGCGCTCGCGGCCGCCGAAGATGCGCGACCGCCGCTCGCAGGCCGCAGCGCCCGTCACCGGCCCCGTGCCGCCGGCGACGAAGATTCCGGCCGATAGCGGATCGACCACGCCGCGCAGGTGCTCCGGCAGCACCGGCGTCGCCCGCGTATGCGGCGGCTTGTCCGGGTTGCGCTCGACGGATGTGACATTGCCGCCGGCCATGCCGATGCGCGTCGTCTCGACCTTGCTGCCCGAGCGGATCTCGACGTTGAAGCTGGCCGGAACCGGCGCATTGCCGCTGATCTGCCCGGTCGAGGTCGCCGTGCCGGTGCCGCCGGCGAACATCGCCGCCATGCCGGTGACCCGCGCCTCGAGCGTGGTCCGGTAGCTGCGCCCGTCCGTGGTCGACACCATGGTGCCGCGCCCGATCGACAGGCCGAGGAAGGTGACGGCGTAGTCCGCCGAGACCTGCCCCTGCGACTGGGCGAGCGCCGGAAGCGCGGTGAGCGAAACCAAGGCGAGTGCGATGACGGGGGATTTCATGCGCGCGACCCTCTCAAGGAACGGGGGCTTCGGCCCCGCTGTTCGGAGCCGAGTTTGGCGGCGCCGTCGGGCGAATTTGCGGCGCCACGCCGGAAACATAGGGGAACCCGGATGAACGCCCGGCAACAGCCGGGTCCGCGCGAGCGGGCAGAGCGACCGGCACAGAGGTTACCCGCCGTCACACGAATGATATGCAATCGAATCGAATTTTCATTAAGAGCTGCATGATAAGGCTTTGTTGCCCCAGCGTTTCCACATCGGAGATCGCCATGCGCAACAACACGGTCCTTACCACCCTCCTGCTGGCCTTCGCCGGCGGCCTCCTGGCGCTCTACCTCTTCTTCCCGAAAGAGGCCTCGCTGGTGACCGGCAGCGTCCGGCGGATGATCGACCCGAACCGTCCCGACCACGTGAAGCTGGAATATATGGCCGTCAATCCCGAGCTGTCGCGCGGCTGGCGCACGCTCCGCACCGTCGCGCGCGCCGACCAGTGCTATCCGCTCCTCACGCAGGACCATTCGCGCGACCGCGACGTCGCCGGTCCCATCGGCGCGCTGCGCTGCGTCGCCTACCAGGCCAACGGCGAGCCTGTCGGCACCCTCCGGATCCACCGCCTCGGTCAGGCCACGAACTGAGGCCGCTGAATCGGAAAGGCCGGAGCTGTCGCCCCGGCTTCCCCTCTAACAAGTCGTGACCGATCAGGCTGTGGCTGCCGCCACCGCGCGCTTGGCGATGACGCCCACCAGATGGGCGCGATAGTCGGCCGAGGCGTGGATGTCGCCGTTCATGTCGGCGGCCGGCGTCGTGACGCCCTCCAGAGACTTCGGATTGAAGCGCTTCGACAGCGCCGCCTCCATGTCCGCATGGCGGAATACGCCTCCGGAGCCAGCGCCCGTCACGGCGACGCGCACGTTGCTGCCCTTCTTGGCGACGAAGACGCCGACGATGGCATAGCGCGAGGCCGGGTTCGGGAACTTCACGTAGCCCGCCTTGCCCGGGATCGGGAACGCGATCTTGGTGATGACCTCGTCATCGTCCAGGGCGGTGGAGAACATGCCCGAGAAGAACTCGTCGGCGGGGATCTTGCGCTTGCTGGTGTGGACAACGGCCCCCAGCGCCATCAGCGCTGCGGGATAGTCGGCGGCCGGGTCGTTGTTGGCGACCGAGCCGCCGATGGTGCCGCGATGGCGCACATGCGGATCGCCGATATGGCCGGCGAGCGCGGCGAGCGCCGGGATCGCCTGCTGCACGATGGGCGAATTCGCCACCTCGGCATGGGTCGTCATCGCGCCGATGACGATGTTGCGGCCCTTCTGCTCGATGCCCGACAGGCCTGCGCCCGACAGGTCGATCAGCGTCTTCGGGCTCGCCAGCCGCTGCTTCATGGTCGGGATCAGCGTATGGCCGCCGGCCAGCAGCTTCGGGTCCTCGGCCTTGTTCAGGAGCGAGACGGCGCCGCGGACGGTGGCGGCCTTCTGGTATTTGAAAGGATACATGTGACCTCTCCGAACCTTACTCGGCCGCGATCGCGGCTTTGGATTGCTTGCTGATGACCGTCCACAGGGCCTGGGGCGTCGCCGGCATCGGCACGTCCTCGGTCCCCAGCGCATCGGTCAGCGCGTTGATGACGGCGGCGGGCGCGGCGATGGCGCCCGCCTCGCCGCAGCCCTTGATGCCGAGCGGATTGGACGGGCACGGCGTCACCGTCATGCCGACGTCGAAGGACGGCAGGTCATGGGCCCGCGGCATGGCGTAGTCCATGAATGAGGCCGTCACCAGCTGGCCGTCCGTGTTGTAGATGGTGCCTTCCAGCAGCGCCTGGCCGATGCCCTGGGCGATGCCGCCATGGACCTGGCCCTCGACGATCATCGGGTTGATGACATTGCCGAAATCGTCCACCGCCGTCCATTTGGCGATGGTCGCGACGCCGGTGTCCTGGTCCACCTCGATCTCGCAAATGTGGCAGCCGGCCGGGAAGGTGAAGTTGGTCGGATCGTAGAACGATCCCTCCTTCAGGCCGGGCTCCAGCTCCTGCGGATTGAACTTGTGGGCGATGTAGGCGTTCAGCGCCACCGTGCCGAAGTCCACCGACTTGTCGGTGCCCTTCACGGTGAACATGCCGTCCTTGAAGTCGATGTCGGCTTCCGCCGCCTCGAGCACGTGGGAGGCGACCTTCTTCGCCTTGGCCTCGATCTTGTCGAGCGCCTTGGAGATCGCCGACATGCCGACCGCGCCCGAGCGCGAGCCGTAGGTGCCCATGCCCATCTGC
>CAZEZD010000248.1:0-4806 GCA_964516115.1 uncultured Hyphomicrobiales bacterium | reverse complement strand
TGGTGGCGACGCTTCTCATCGACCAGGCCTTCAAGCTGTTCATGCTGCAGGTGGTCGGCATCACATCCGGCCAGGTCATCACCGTGCTGCCGGTGCTCGACCTCATCATGGCCTGGAATTACGGCGTCTCCTTCGGCCTGTTCCAGCAGGACGGGGCGCTCGGGCAATGGGCGCTGGTGGTGTTCAAGGCCGCGGCGGTCATCCTCATCGGCTGGTGGCTGTGGCGGGCCGAGAGCCTGCTGACGGCCATCGCCCTCGGCCTCATCGCCGGCGGGGCCATCGGCAACGGCCTCGACCGCATCCTGCACGGGGCGGTGGCCGACTTCTTCGCCTTCCACATCACCACCGCGACCTGGCAGTTCCAGTGGTACGTCTTCAACCTCGCCGATGTCGGCATCGTTGCGGGCGTCGGCCTGCTTCTGTATGAGTCCCTCTTCGGCGGCCGGCCGGATGCCTCGAAATCGGCATGATCCTGATGGATAGAGCCGGCACCAGAGCGGCGCTTGGCGCCGCACCCATTCTAGGGATGACGGACATGACGCGCATCCGCACGGCGATCCTCGCCACCGCCCTCATCGCAGGCGGTTCGGCCGCACAGGCCCAGCAGGACAACGGCCCGAGCTTCGAGGCCAATGTCGTCGGAGGTCTCCTCAGCGGTCTCGGCCTCGTCGAGACGGCCCGACCGCCCATCGACTATCGCGAGCGAGCGCCCCTGGTGCTGCCGCGCGGCAACGCCCTGCCGCCGCCGCAGGATTCGGCTGCCGCCCGAAATCCGAACTGGCCCAACGACCCCGATGTCGCCCGCGCCCGCGCCGCCGGCCTTGCGGCGAACACGCCGATTCAGCGCGACGAATTCGGCCGCACCCTGACCAATGCCGAGCTGCGCGCCCGCCAGGGCGGCTGGTTCGGCGGCGGCGTGGTGGACACCACCCGCGACCGGTCGCAGGCGCAGGTGTCCGGCCCGGCCACGATCGACGAGATGCGCGTCGCCCCGATCTGGTCGCAGGTCGGCTCGCTGTTCGGCAGCGGGTCGCGCGACAATCAGGTCGTGCCGTTCCCCGGCGAGCCCGCGCGCCGCCGGCTGGTCGAGCCACCGCCCGGCTACCGCACCGCCTCGCCCGACGCTCCCTATGGTCCGGTCGGCCGCCGCCCCGACGATCCGCAGGCGCCGAATGCGCGCCGCGCGTCCGGCCAGGATCCGGCCGGTCCCCAGAACTGACGGCTCCGGGAGCGATCCTTCATGCTCAATCGCCTCTCCTCCGGACGGCCCTCCGATGGCGAAGCCGAGGTGCGTTATCTCGACGCCGATTTCCGCATCGTGCGTCCCGGCACCTTCGTACGCTGCGCCGTCACCGGGCAGCCGATCTTTCTCGATGACCTGAAATACTGGAGCGTCGCGCGGCAGGAGGCCTATGCGAGCCCGCTTGCCGTGATGCAGAGGCTCCATCCCGAGCGGGTCCAGGCCGTCAAGGACGCCTGAGGCCGGCGAGGAGCGGGTCGATCACCGATGCGTCATCGACCAGCAGCGCGACGGGGATCACCGTCGCTGCCGCCGCGAGCCGCTCCAGCGCATCCGTCCCGGACAGCTTGACCGCATCCTTCTCCGTCGTGACCAGCGGCAGGCCTGTCCGGCGCGCCTCGGCGAGCAGGCGCTCGGCATCCTCATCGCCATAGACATGATGGTCGGCGAAAGGGCGGAGCAGCGCGTTGCGCGCGCCGGCGGCCCCCAGCGTCTCCACGAACTTCTCCGGCCGGCCGATGCCGCAGAAGGCGAGCAGGTCGCGGCCCGCGATGCTGTTGCGCACCGCTGCCGGCACGACGAGGCGGCCGCGGATCGCCGGTCGGCCAGCGCGTCGGGCCGCCTCCGCCAGCGCATCCCCCGCTGCCCCCTCGCCGACGAGGAGAAGAGCGTCGGCCATGGCGAGTTGCGGCGCAAAGGGCGCCCGAAGCGGTCCTGCCGGCAGGACGCGGCCGTTACCGAGCCCCGACGCGGCATCGACGACGAGGATCGACAGGTCCTTGGCGAGAGACGGGTTCTGGAAGCCGTCGTCCATGACAATGACGCTGGCGCCCTGACCGGCCGCGAGGACCGCTCCGGCGAGACGGTCGCGGCTGACCACCGTCGGCCAGCGCGCCGCGTGGAGAAGCGGCTCGTCGCCGACATCCGCCGGACCATGGCGTCCCGGCACGACGGGGACGGGGCCCGCGAGCCGGCCGCCATAGCCGCGGCTGAGGATCGCCGGCCGGTGGCCCGCACCGGCGAGCAGCGCCGCCAGCCACTGGACGGTGGGGGTCTTGCCCGAGCCGCCGACGGTCGGGTTGCCGACGCAGACGACCGGGACGGAGGCACGCCCCCCCTCGCGGCGCATGCGCGCCAGGGTGACGGCGCCGACCGGCGCGCCGAGCGGCGCCAGGAGACGGCCCCAGAGGGCGTCCGGGTCGGACCAGAAGGCCGGGGCCTTCACGCCGCGCCCCGCATCACTGGCTCCGCATGGCCAGGGAGAGAAAATAGGGCTCGATGGCGGCCAGCGTCCGGTCCAGCGCGCCGCCGAGGCCCGCGACCGTCTCCGCCGCCGCCTCTCGCTGGCGCACCCGCTCGCGCTTGTCGGCGAGCAGCAGCAGGGCGCCCTCCGCCATGTCCTCGGCGCCGGTCACCTGCCGCGCCGCACTGTTGGCGGCCAGCGCCTCATAGACCGCGGCGAAGTTGAAGACGTGCGGCCCGTGGATGACGGCCGCCCCGAGCTTGGCCGGCTCGATCGGGTTCTGGCCGCCGTGGCGGATCAGCGACCCGCCGAGGAAGGCGACCGGCGCGGCGCGGTAGAACAGCCCCATCTCGCCCAGCGTGTCGGCGACATAGACCGCATGGCGCACCCTTGGCAGCTCGCCGCGGGAGCGCTGGCAGGCCTGCAGCCCGGCGGCTTCGGCAAGCGCCGCAATGGCGTCGCCGCGCTCAGGGTGGCGCGGCGCGATGATGGTGAGGAGATTGGACAGGCGCGGGGCGATCAGGCGGTGCGCCTCGAGGACGATCTCATCCTCGCCCTCGTGGGTGGAGGCCGCGAGGAAGACCGGCCGGTAGCCGATGGCCTGGGCCAGGGCCATGGCCGCCCCGGGCTCGGCCTCCGGCGCCGGCACGTCGAATTTCAGGTTGCCCGTCGTCGACACGCGCGGCGCGCCGAGGGCCTCGATCCGACGGGCATCGTCGACGGTCTGCATGAGGCAGAGCTCAAAGCGCGACAGCAGGGCCTTGATCGACCGGGGCACGCGCTGCCAGCCCTTGAAGGAACGCTCCGAGATGCGGCCGTTCACCTGGATCAGCGGCGTTCCGCGCGCCGTCGTGCGCAGGATCAGGTTGGGCCAGAGTTCGGATTCGGCGAAAATGGCGAGGTCCGGCTGCCAGTGATTGAGGAAACGGTCGACAAAGGCCGGAACGTCCCAGGGCATGAACTGGTGGATGACGCCCGGCGGCAGACGCCGCGCCGCGAGTGTCGCCGCCGTCAGCGTCACGGTGGTGACCAGAACGGTCACGCCGCGCACCTGCAGGCGCTCGATCAGCGGGATAATCGACAGGAATTCGCCGACGCTGGCCCCGTGCAGCCAGACCAGGCGGCCGGGCGGGCGGTCGACGCTCGCCTCGCCTCGCCGTTCCTGGACCCGTTCCGGATCTTCCTTGCCCTGCTGCAACCGCTTGCGGACGAGGAGCGCGGTCACCGGCGCCAGCATGGCGGTGACGCGGGCGTAGGTGCGGAGCGTCAGCGGCGTGCGCAGCGGGCGGTCACGCATCGGCCACGCCTGCCTGATCGGCCGGCCGGCGACGCATACGCGCCAGGTCCCGCGCCGTCTCGAGTTCGGCGACCGTTTCCGGCGACCAATACGCCACCTCCGCCCGCCCTTCGGCAATGTCGTAGGCGCGCGCCGTGGTGGCGTTCATCGCCGCCTCGACAGCCTGCCGGTAGCGCTCCAGCGCCACCGCGTCGGCATCGGCGGGAACCCAGACGGGCGGCCCCGCGACCACGGCGCCGCGCGAAAAGGGCAGGTTGACGCTCGCCCGGTCCCAGGATTTCAGGTCGATCCGTCGCGCGGTCGCGACCGCGATCGGCAGGATCGGCCGGCCCGTCTGCTTGGCCAGCATGACGATGCCGAGGCCCGCCCTGCGCGCGATCTTGGGAACATCGGCGGTGAGCGCCACCGTCTCGCCGTCGTTCAGCGCCTCGATCATCTGGAAATAGGCGCTGACCCCGCCCTTGCGGGCGAACTGGCCCTTGTGGTCGCCAGAGCCGCGGATGGTGCGGATGCCCAGCTTCTCGGCGGCGATGGCGTTCATCTCACCGTCGGCCGAACGCGAGATCAGCACGGCCGCCCGGTACTCGGGCTTCCTGACGAAGGGGGAGAGGAAGTGCTGGCCGTGCCACATCGCGAAGATGACCGGCAGGTTGGCGTCGGCGTAGTCGTAGATGTTCGGCGGATCGAGCTTGAAGCGGCCCGTCCGCCAGACGAGGCGCAGGTATCCCGCCAGCAGCGATCCCGCGGCGGAACGCACCCGTTCGGAACGCGCCAGGCGCTTGAGGAAGGACACCGGTCCGCGGGCCGCCCGTCAGGCCGCGTCCGGATCGAGCAGGCGATGCAGGTGAACGATGAAATAGCGCATGTGCGCATTGTCCACGGTCTGCTGGGCCCTGCCCTTCCAGGCGGCGTGAGCGGAGGCATAGTTCGGATAGATGCCGACGATGTCGAGCTTGGACAGGTCCTTGAACTCGGTGCCGTCGAGTCGGGTCAGCTCGCCGCCGAACACCAGATGCGGAAGCTGTT
>CAZEZD010000247.1:0-4841 GCA_964516115.1 uncultured Hyphomicrobiales bacterium | reverse complement strand
TCATGGGCTATTTCAAGATGCACTCCGGCGTCGACTGGTCGGACCGCATCGGCACCCCCATCGTCGCCGCCGGCAATGGCGTCATCGGCAAGGCGAGCTGGTCGGGCGGCTATGGCCGGCGCATCGAGATCGAGCATCCCAACGGCTACACCTCGACCTATTCGCACCTGTCCGGATTCGCCCGCGGCATCACCGAGGGTGCCCGCGTCAGGCAGGGACAGGTGATCGGCTATCTCGGCAATTCCGGCCTGTCGACCGGGCCCCACCTCCACTACGAGGTGATGGTCAACGGGCGCTTCGTCGATCCGATGCGCGTGCGCGTACCGCGTGGACGGGAACTGTCCGGCACGATGCTCGCCGCCTTCCGGGCCGAGCGCGAGCGGATCGACAACCTGATGACGCGCGACCGCGCCGAGACCCGCGTCACCGCACAGGCGCCGGCGCGCTGAGGCTTACTGCGCCGCGATGCGTGCCACGCCGCCGAGCCAGGCGTCGAAATCCGCCAGCGCCCGGGCGCTCAAGACCTTCTTGCGCGCCTGCGTCTTGGCGTTGCCACGCAGCCGCTCGCCGTCGGGTCCCTTGTTCGGCGCCGGCTCGGTGAGCGGCGGGAACAGGCCGAAATTGATGTTCATCGGCTGGAAGGACCGAGGCCCCTCGTCGATGGTCACGACATGCCCGCCGGTGATGTGGTTGATCAGGGCGCCATGCGCCGTCGTCACCGGCGGCAGCGCCGGCGTCCGTCCCAGCCGTTCGGCCGCGGCGAACCGCCCGACCATGCCGCCGATGGCGGCGCTCTCGACATAGCCCTCGCAGCCGGTGATCTGTCCGGCGAAGCGCAGCCGGGGCTGCGCCTTCAGCCGCAGGGTTTCGTCGAGCACCTTCGGCGAGTTGAGATAGGTGTTGCGGTGGATGCCGCCGAGCCGGGCGAACTCGGCATTCTGCAGGCCGGGGATCATCCGGAAGATCGCGGCCTGCTCGCCATATTTCAGCTTGGTCTGGAAGCCGGTCATGTTGAACAGCGTGCCGAGCTTGTTGTCCTGCCGGAGCTGGGCGACCGCATAGGCCTTCACGGTGGGATTGTGCCTGTTGGTCAGCCCGACCGGCTTCATCGGCCCCCAGCGCAGGGTCTCGCGGCCGCGCTCGGCCATCACCTCGATGGGCAGGCAGCCGTCGAAATAGGGTGTGCCCTCCCATTCCTTGAACTCGGTCTTCTCGGCCGCCAGCAATGCGTCGATGAAAGCCTCGTACTGCGCCTTGTCCATCGGGCAGTTGATGTAGTCGGCGCCGGTGCCGCCGGGCCCTGCCTTGTCGTAGCGCGACTGGAACCAGGCCGTCTCCATGTCGATGGACTCGAAATAGACGATGGGCGCGATGGCGTCGAAGAAGGCGAGTTCCTTCTCGCCCGTCAGTTGGCCGATGGCCGCCGCAAGCGCCGGCGAGGTCAGCGGACCGGTCGCCACGATGACGCTGTCCCAGTCCTCGGGCGGAAGCCCCGCCACCTCGCCACGTTTGATGGAGACGAGCGGATGGGCCGCGAGCGCCGCCGTCACCGCGGCGGAAAACCCGTCGCGGTCAACAGCCAGCGCCCCGCCAGCCGGCACCTGGTTGGCATCGCCCATCCGCATGATGATGGAGCCCATGCGGCGCATTTCGGCATGGAGCAGCCCGACCGCGTTGGTCTCGGCATCGTCCGAGCGGAAGGAGTTCGAGCAGACGAGTTCGGCGAGGCCCTCGGTCTTGTGGGCCTCGGTGCCGCGCACGGGCCGCATCTCGTGGAGGACGACGGGAACGCCGGCCTCGGCGATCTGCCAGGCGGCCTCGGAACCTGCGAGGCCGCCGCCGATGACATGAATGGGGGAAATCTGGGTCATGCCCGACTTCTAGGGCGGACCGCCCTGCCCGGCAAGCAAGAGCGGTCCCGTCATGGCTGCGGCTGAGAGGCAATGCTGCTCCGTTCGGCATTCACGCGCCGGAAGGCCGGTTCGCCCAGCGTCGCCAGCGCCAGCGCGCGGATATGGACGGTTGCGGATTTCTGGTCCGCCTCGCGCTGCCAGTAGTGGGTGTGGTTGAAGTAGCCGCCGAGCAGCGTGGTCGTGAGCGGCACGTTCAGCGTGCCCGGCGAGAGCCTGTCGTTGATCGGTCCGCCGATAAAGTCACCCTTCACGACGAAACGCTGCGCGAAATAGAGGTTCGTCCAGCAGGTCAGGGCGAACATGGCCGAATGCTGAAGGCGCGGCCGGCTCTCGGGCGCACGCCTGTCGCCGGCCACATTACGGCCGAACAGGACGCGGCCTGTCTCGCCCGGGCTATGGGCGGGAGGTGCGACCGGAAACTCACGCAGTTCCACCTTCCTGGCGAGACTGGTCGGATCGCCGTCCTCCGTCATCAGCAGGGCGGCGTGGGTCAGCGGGCAGCCAAGCGTGACGAAATCGCTGATGCGCCAGGGCGATGCCGTCAGGCCATTGTCGAAGCCGGACTGCTGCTCCCGGCAGAAGGTGCTGAAGGCCCAGCGCACACCCGCCTGATAGTCCAGCGCCGTTCCCGCGGCCGAGCCGTTCTCGGGTGCCCAGGCGAGCCCGCCGTCTTTTTCCGCGAGACGGAAGGTCGTGGCCCGAAGCGCGCCGTCCTTCATCTGGTCGATCGGGCGGAATGTCTCGATCATGGTGTCCGTCAGTTGCAGGCTCGACATCTGCTTCACGAAGAAGGCGCGCAGCACGTCGTAGGCGACAATGGTGCCGAGGCTGTGGGACACCACGACGATGCGGTCGTAGCGCGGCCGGCCGTCCGACTGACGCTTGTGCAGATCCGTCAGCACCTCCAGCCCCAATTGGCGGATGCGGTTGCGCGCCTCGATATTGTCCGGCGCATCGCGCAGATAGCGGGCGCAGTCGCCGACATATGGCACGAGGAAGATCGCCGCGAGGGCGAGGAACAGCGCCAGGAAGCCGATGAGCCAGGGCGCGGCCGCCGTGAACGTCACGGTGAGAAAGACGAGGTCGAAGGCGGTCTGAACATCGGTGAGGGACCCCGCCGCAGAGCGGATGCCGAGGACCAGGGCCAGCACCGGCCCCCAGAGCACGATGACGAGGGCGACTGCCGCCACCACCGCCATGCCGCCGAGCGCCGCGCGGGCCCCGAGGAAGATGAACAGGCCGGCCACCACCGGGATGAGCGTCAGGAGCGCGATGCCGTTCCAGTAGCCGATGAAGGCGAGAACGGCGAAGACCAGGAACACGGCGAGCCCTGCACGCAGCCCCTTGGCGAAGCACAGCCCGACGACGACCGCCGCCACGATTCCGATGGCCACGAATGCGGCGGCCACCGGCTCCGCCGCGTCGATGGCGCGCTGCTGCAGCACATGCGGCGAGGTGCCGGTCAGGTTCAGCCCGATGACCCAGAGGAGATGGACGGAGGCCATCATCGCGCCGGTCATCAGGCCGACGATGGCGTACCACAGCCAAGTGGCGTCGCGCGGCAGGGCGCTGCGGTCGCGCTTGGCCAGGTCGCAGAGCCAGAGCAGCACGGCGACGAGCCGCGTCCCGGACATCAGGTCCGCCCAGTAGAGCTCGAAGAAGTCGTAGCGCCGCCCCTCGCTGCCGACGGCCTTGGTCGAAACCGACTTGAGGTCGAAGGAGCCGTCCTTGCCGACATAGGGCTTGATCCACCGGCCGATGGCGCCCGGCTCGCCCGGCTCCCCGAGGACGGCGTTCACCACACCGAGCATCGTCTCCATGGGCCGCTGGTCACCGATGCCGTGGAAGACAAGCACGGCAGTCCGCGGCGCGGGTGCCGGGACGGTCTTGTCCTGGTCCTTCTCGACAGACGCGCCGGCCATCACGTTCCTCCCCGCAAGCGACAGGCCGCCCGATCGGATACCCGATCGGGCGGCCTGGCAAGAGGGTTGCATTCCCGATGCGATGCAGCCGGGAGTTATTCGGCGGCAAGGGCCTGCGGCGCGGCCTCGAAGATCAGCCGGTCGCCCGCTGCCGAGGCGCTGACCCTGTCGCCATCCTTGATGTCGCCGCCGAGGATCTTCTCGGCCAGCGGGTCCTGGACGTATTTCTGGATCACGCGCTTCAGCGGGCGCGCGCCATAGGCGGGGTCGTAGCCCTTGTCGGCGAGCCACGCCTTGGCGGCAGGGTCGAGGTCGATGACGATCTTGCGCTCGTCCAGCAGCTTCTGCAGGCGCTTCAGCTGGATGTCGACGATGGTCGTCATCTGCTCGCGCTTCAGGCGGCCGAACAGGATGATCTCGTCGACACGGTTGAGGAACTCCGGCCGGAAGTGGCCGCGTACGATGGACATGACGCCGTCGCGCACCGCATCCACCTCCTCGTGCTCGCCCTGCATGACCAGCAATTCGGACCCGAGGTTCGAGGTCATGATGATGAGCACGTTGCGGAAATCGACCGTACGGCCCTGCCCGTCCGTCAGCCGCCCATCGTCGAGCACCTGCAGAAGGACGTTGAACACGTCCGGATGGGCTTTCTCGATCTCGTCGAACAGCACCACCTGGTAGGGCCGGCGCCGCACCGCCTCCGTCAGCGCCCCGCCCTCGTCGTAGCCGACATAGCCGGGAGGCGCGCCGATGAGGCGCGAGACCGAGTGCTTCTCCATGTATTCCGACATGTCGAGGCGGACCATTGCCGTCTCGTCGTCGAACAGGAATTCGGCAAGCGCCTTGGTCAGCTCGGTCTTGCCGACGCCGGTCGGGCCGAGGAACATGAACGAGCCGATCGGCCGGTTCGGGTCCTGCAGACCGGCGCGGGCGCGGCGCACGGCGGTGGAGACGGCCTTCACCGCCTCGCCCTGGCCGACGACGCGGCGGGCGATCTCGTCCT
>CAZEZD010000246.1:0-4856 GCA_964516115.1 uncultured Hyphomicrobiales bacterium | reverse complement strand
GGATCTGAGGAGCGTCACCCGTGTTCTATCGTGAAGCCGGCCAGTACAAGACCTCCTACAAGGCCGACATGTCGGTGTTCCCGCTGCTGCAGGACCGCATCGGCATCATCGCCATCCTCGCCATCGCCTTCATCGCGGTACCGCTGTTCGCCTCGGAGTTCATCATCCTGTCGGTGATGGTGCCCTTCCTGGTCTTCGCGCTCGCCGCGATCGGGCTCAACATCCTCACCGGCTATACCGGCCTGATCTCGCTCGGCACTGGCGCCTTCATGGGGGTCGGCGCCTATGCCTGCTACAAGCTGACGACGATCTTTCCGGGCGTGAACATCATCGTCTGGATCATCGTGTCCGGCTTCTTCTCCGCCGCCATCGGCGTCGTCTTCGGCCTGCCGAGCCTGCGCATCAAGGGCTTCTACCTGGCGGTCGCGACGCTTGCCGCGCAGTTCTTCCTGCAATGGTGCTTCGTGCGCATCCCGTGGCTCTACAACTACAACGCCTCGGGCGCGATCGAGGTGCCGGAGCGAACCCTCTTCGGCATCGCCATCACCGGCGCCAGGTCTGCTCCCGAGGTGCGCTATCTCGTGCTGCTGTGCATCGTGGTCTTCCTCACCTGGATCGCCTCGAACCTCGTGCATGGCCGCATCGGCCGCTCCTGGATGGCGGTGCGCGACATGGACATCGCCGCCGAGCTGATGGGCATCAAGCTCCTGCCGACCAAGCTTCTCGCCTTCGCCGTGTCGTCCTTCTATTGCGGCGTCGCCGGGGCCTGCATGATGTTCCTGTGGTACGGCGGCGGCGAGGCGAACGACGCCTTCAACGTCAACCAGAGCTTCATCGTGCTGTTCATGGTCATCATCGGCGGCCTCGGCAGCCTGATCGGCTCGTTCTTCGGCGCCTTCTTCATCTCGACCCTGCCGACCATCCTGAAGTTCGGCGTGCCGGCCATCGGCATCCCGCTGACGGGTGCGGTCGCCGAGCACCTGACCCACATCATGGTCGGCGCGCTCATCATCATCTTCCTCATCGTCGAGCCGCACGGGCTCGCGCGATTGTGGCAGATCGCCAAGCAGAAACTGCGCGTCTGGCCGTTCCCCTACTGAATGGCCGGCAGCGCCCAAACCCGAGAGACCCTCCGGCAAGGCGGGCAAGAACAACAGGACCAACCCGGGCAGAAGCGTCCGGACTTCCAAGGAGGAACTTCCATGAATGGCTTCAAGTGGACGATGGCCGTCGCCTTCGCCGCAGGGCTCGCCTCGGCGGCGCCCCAGCCGGCGAGCGCCCAGGCCCAGGACACCATCTTCATCCCGCTGCTCAGCTACCGCACGGGACCCTTCGCCTCGTCGGGCATTCCGATCGCCAACGGCATGCGCGACTACCTGGAGATGATCAACCAGCGCGATGGCGGCATCAACGGCGTCAAGATCGTCATCGAGGAATGCGAGACCGGCTACGACACCAAGAAGGGCGTCGAATGCTACGACTCGCTGCGCTCGCGCAATCCGGTGGTCGTGAACCCCTATTCGACCGGCATCACGCTGCAGCTCATTCCGCGCGCCGCCGTCGACAAGGTGCCGATGCTGTCCATGGCCTATGGCCTGTCGGCCTCGGCTGACGGCAACACCTTCCCGTGGATCTTCAACCCGCCGGCCACCTACTGGGACGGCGCCTCGGTCATGGTGTCCTACATGGCCCAGCGCGAAGGCGGTTTCGACAAGCTGCGCGGCAAGACGCTCGGCCTGATCCATCTCGATGCGCCCTATGGCAAGGAGCCGATCCCGGTTCTCCAGGCCATGGCCGAGAAATACGGCTTCACACTGAGGCTCTATCCGGTGGCCGCCGCCGATATGCAGAACCAGAGCGCGATCTGGCTCAACATCCGCCGCGACCGCCCCACCTACCTCTACAACCAGGGCTGGGGCGCCATGAACCCGACCGCGGTGCGTGAGGCGATCCGCAACAACTTCCCCATCGACCGCCTCGTCGGCGTCTGGTGGGCCGGCGGCGATGACGACGCCCGCGCCGGTGGCGCCCAGGCGGCCGGCTACCGCATCCTGAACTTCCATCAGGCCGGCACGGACTTCCCCGTGATCCAGGACATCCTGAAGCACGTGGTCGACAAGAACCTGTCGCGGGTCGATGCGCGCTCGCGCGTGGGCGAGAACCTCTACAACCGCGGTGTCTACAACTCGATGCTGATGGTCGAGGCGATCCGCACCGCCCAGCAGCTCACCGGCAAGAAGGTGGTGACCGGCGAGGATGTGCGTCGCGGCTTCGAGTCGCTCAACATCACCGAGGCGCGGTTGAAGGAGATCGGCATGGAGGGCTTCGCGGCGCCCGTGCGGATTACCTGCGCGGACCATAACGGCCACAACAACGTCTTCGTGGCCCGCTGGGACGGCACCCGCTACGTGCGCGACAGCGACTGGATCGCGCCGATCCGCGACCTGGTCCGCCCGCTGATCGAGGATGCGGCGAAGAAGTACGCGGAAGCCAATGCCGGCTGGCCGCGCCGCACCGAGGCCTGCGACCAGCGGTCGTAAGCCTGTGAACGACATCGGGGGCCGCGGTCAGCCGCGGCTCCCGACCTGCATCGCAAGGTCTCCTGCGGCAGGTCCCTTCCGCCTTTCCGGTAACCGGATGGATTCATGACCGCCCAGACGAGCGCCACCATCGCCACCGCGCCTGCCCAGGACCTGATCCTCGACGTCAGCAACATCGAGGTCATCTACGACCACGTCATCCTGGTGCTGAAGGGCGTCTCCCTCGTCGTGCCGCGCGGCGGCATCGTCGCGATCCTCGGCGCCAACGGGGCCGGCAAGACGACCACGCTGAAGGCGATTTCCAATCTCCTGCACGCCGAACGCGGCGAGGTGACCAAGGGCCACATCGTCTTCGAGGGCGAGGAGGTGCAGGCCTTGTCCCCTAACGAACTGGTGCGGCGCGGCTGCATCCAGGTGATGGAGGGCCGGCACTGTTTCGGCCATCTCACCATCGAGGAGAACCTGCTCACCGGCGCCTTCACGCGCCGCGATGGCAAGGCCGCGATCCGCGACGACATCGAGAAGATCTACGCCTATTTCCCAAGGCTGAAGGATCGCCGCCATTCCATGTCCGGCTACACCTCGGGCGGCGAGCAGCAGATGTGCGCCATCGGGCGGGCGCTGATGAGCCGGCCGAAGATGATCCTCCTCGACGAGCCTTCGATGGGTCTCGCGCCGCAGATCGTCGAGCAGATCTTCGAGATCGTCCGCGACATCAACGGGCGCGAGGGCGTGTCCTTCCTCGTCGCCGAGCAGAACACCAACATGGCGCTGCGCTACGCCACCTTCGGCTACATCATGGAAACGGGCCGTATCGTGATGGACGGCGATGCCAAGTCGCTGCGCGAGAACGAGGACGTCAAGGAGTTCTATCTCGGCGTTTCCGAGGGCGACAAGCGGAGCTTCCGGGACGTGAAGAGCTACAAGCGGCGCAAGCGCTGGCTGGCGTGACGGGTGGGGCCATCGGTCGCGGTTTGCCCGCGGCCCCTTGAACTTCGCAGCAGGGCATGACGACTTAAGGGGCGTCATGCCCTTTCTCATTCTCCTCGGCGTCATCGCCCTCGTTGCCCTGATCTTCGGCCCGCAATGGTGGGTGAAGGCGCAGATGACGCGTCACGGCGCCGCGCGCGAGGACTTCCCCGGAACCGGCGGCGAACTCGCCGAGCACCTCCTGGAACAGGCCGGCCTCACTGACGTCAAGGTCGAGCGGACCGATGCCGGCGACCATTACGATCCGATCGACCGGGTCGTCCGGCTCTCGCACGACGTTCATGACGGCCGCTCGGTGACGGCGGTGGCGGTCGCCGCCCACGAGGTCGGCCATGCCGTCCAGCACAGGGACGGCGACCGGCTGTTCCTCTGGCGCATCCGGATGGCGGAGGCGGCGCAGAAGCTGGAGATCGCTGCGGCCGTGCTCTTCGCCACGGCGCCGCTGGTGCTGGTCTTCGTCCGGTCGCCGGTCATCGTGGTGCTCCAGATCGTGGTGGCGCTGGCGCTCCTCGGCTCGCGGCTCGCCATGCATCTCGTCACCCTGCCGATGGAGTTCGACGCGAGTTTCGGCAAGGCGCTGCCGGTGCTGTCGAAAGGCGGCTACCTGCATGAGAACGACGTTCCGGCGGCGCGCTCCGTCCTGCGGGCGGCGGCGCTGACCTATGTCGCCTCGGCGCTCGTCACCCTGCTAGACCTCACCCGCATCATCCGTGTCTTGCGCTGACGCCTCCAGCCCGGCATGAAGACGGCATGAGCCAAACCATTCTCGACCGCTGGTATGCGGCCCTCAAGGCCGGTGACGCCGCAGCGCTTGCCGCGGTGACCACCGACGACGTCACCGTGCGCTGGAACGGTCCGCCGGGGATCGTTCCCTGGGCGGGCCTGTGGGAGGGCCGCACCAAGGTGCTGACCTTCTTCAAGCGGGTCGCCGAGCACCTGGAGATCATCTCCATCGACACCGTCAACCGCATCGAGGCTGATGCCGGCATCGTCATCATCCTCGAGGGGCATTGGCGGGTGCGCGCCAGCGGCGAGGAGCTCAAGGTTCGCGCCGCCAACGTCTTCCGCTTCGAGGGTGATCGTGTCGTCTCCTACGAGGTCTATCCGGACAGCTACTCCTTCGCCAAGGCGCTGGCCAAGGCGTGAACGCCTGTGGGCTGCGGACCTTCGCCCGAAGTCGTGCGTGTACCTGCCTCTGGATCCCCTCCCACGAAAAAGGCCGGGCTTTCGGCCCGGCCTTTGGATCGGAAACGCTGACGGCGCGGAGGATCATACCAAGGGGCGCGACCGCTGACTCGCGAGGGATTCCCATCGGCGCGTGAGCGT
>CAZEZD010000245.1:0-4875 GCA_964516115.1 uncultured Hyphomicrobiales bacterium | reverse complement strand
GTGGTGTCGCAGCTCTCGTCGAGGTGCGCAGCCTCGGCGGTATCAATTTCGTCCGCCCCGACCGTGTCATCGCCATCCAGATGTCGCCCACGGGCGCATCGCTGATCGTCATGGAGGGCGGCACGACCGTCCATTCCTCCGAAACGACCAAAGTGATTGCCGACCGCATCGCGGCCGCTGACCGGGACCGCTAGCCGGTTCCCCACGCGAGACCCTTCCCGGCGCCGGCCCCGACCGCACGCCCAACGTCCACAGGTGAAATCATGTCCCAGCACAGGTTCAAGGTCGGCGATGTCGTCATTCTCGGTCGCTCCTTCCTCAAGATGCCGGACGGTCCCTTCGAGGTGATCCGTCTGCTGCCGTCCGACTCGGCCGATCCGGCCTACCGGATCAAGAGCCAGTCGGAATCCTACGAGCGCGCCGTGCGCGAATACGAGATCAAGGCCGCCTGAGCCGGCTGCTGCATGGCTCCCATCGACACCCGCGCGTTGCGGGCGCCGAGATTTCGCCGCTCACTCCACGCCGTTGAACGCGTGGAGCGCCGCCGAGTATGCAGACCTTGACGACCGAGGCCCTTCTTGAGGCCGTCCGCCAGTGGGTGGTGATCGAGAGCCCGACGCAGGACGTGGTGGCGGTCAACCGCATGGCCGATCACGCCGAGGCGTTGCTTGTCGCCGCCGGAGCGCGGATCGAGCGCATTCCCGGCACCATGGGCTATGCCGACATCCTCATCGGTCGCATTTCCGGCGAGACCGACGGGCCGGGAATCCTCCTCCTCGGCCACATGGACACGGTCCATTCGGTCGGGACCCTCGCGGGTGACCTTCCCTGGCGGATCGATGGCGACCGCGCCTACGGGCCGGGCATCTACGACATGAAGGGCGGCAATTCGATCGCCATGTCGGCGCTCCTCCACCTCGCCGCCACCGGCCGCCGGCCGCGCATGCCGGTCACCGTCATGTTCATCCCCGACGAGGAAGCCGGCAGCCCGTCGTCGCGCGCCCGCATCGAGGAGGAGGCGCGGCGCCACGCCATCGTGCTGGTGGCCGAACCCTCGGGAGATGGCGGCAGGCTGACCGTCGGCCGCCACGGCATTGCCCGCTACTATCTGAAGACCACCGGGAAGCCCGCTCATGCCGGCGCCTATCATGCCAAGGGCCGCAGCGCGATCCGCGAGATGGCGCGCCAGATTCTCGCCGTCGAGGCGATGACCGACTACGACCGCACCATCACCCTCAATGTCGGCACCATGTCGGGCGGCACCCACGAGAATATGGTGCCGATCCATGCCGAGGCCTGCGTCTATGTGCTGGTGCCGACGCGCGAGGCGGAGGCGGAGGTGCGGGCGAAGCTGCTGGCCCTCGCGCCGCATGATTCAGACGTGAAGCTCGAGGTCACGCTCGGCCTGTTCCGCCCGCCCTATGGGAAGACTCCGGCCATCCAGAGGCTCTTCGACCACGCCGCCGACCTTGCCCGCTCACTCGGCTTCGAGGTAGCCGGCGAGCGCATCGCCGGCGGCGGCTCGGATGGCAATTTCACCGGCGCGCTCGGCGTGCCGACCCTCGACGGGCTGGGGGTCATCGGCGATGGGCCCCACACCCATTACGAGCATCTGCTCGTCTCGTGCCTCGTTCCGCGGACGCAGCTCTATGTCCGGCTGTTCGAGACCCTGACGCCGGACCTTGTCGCCGCTTGAGGTAGCCGTATCGCTATTCGGCGGCCATCGGCGCGCGCAGCCGTGCCCACCAGGCCTCAAGCGCCTCGCGGGAGCATGGAACAGTCTCGGCCATGTCGCCGGAATAGGCTTCCCAGGCGTCCCGGAACCGTGAGGGAAGCCCGATGACGAGGGGCAGACCAGCCCCCACGGCTGCGCCGATCTCCCCGATCAGACCGCCGCCTTCCGATTCCATGCGCCCGAACTTGTTGACCACGACGAGATCGGTTGGCTTGTCGAGCGCGTTCCGGAGCGAGGCGGCAGCTTCAGCCAGGCCCTGGGGGTCGAGCCGGCAGGCACTGGCGCTGCCGCTGCCGAGGTCCTGGCAGATACTGATGCGCCGGCCGGTATCGAGCGCTTCCAGTTCCATGTCGAGTTCGGCGCAGCTCGATCCGGCATTGATCTGCACGAGCCCGGCGACCTTCACCCCCGACCGCATGAGATCATGGGCGAAGCGCGTCAGCAGGCCGTCGCAGTCGTCGTCCGGGCCGTAGCTGACGGCGCAAATCAGGCTCATTCGTTTCTGTCCTGTGGTCTTGGCTCAAAGATGGGGCGGTGAGGCCCATGGGTAAAGCCCTGCGGAGGGCGGCGGCGGCAGGGCGCGGCATTGCGGACGGACTCATGGCTTCATGCGGGCCTGATCAGGTATCATCGCGCCCGAATCCGGACAGGAAGGATGACCTCGACATGTTGAAGCTCCCCGTGGCCGCTCTGGCTCTGGCAACACTGATTGTGGCGTCGACCTCGCAGACCGCGGAGGCGCGTCACCGGCGCCATGGCATGCACGGCTGGTGCCGGGCCGACGCCGCCCAGATGATGGGCGTCAGCCGGCGGGCGGTGGCGCTGGAGCGGCGGGCCGTCAGGACCGCCGGCGGGCGCTACGAACTTCGTGGGCTAGCCGGCCACGGCCGGTTTGGCAGCCGGGCCTTCATCTGCCACTTCAATCAGCGCGGCGACCTGCAGGGCGCCGTCTGATCCCTATCCGGCCTTGCGGATGGTGAAGGTGAGGGTGTCGTCCGCCCGCACCTGATCCAGCAACGCATCCCCCGTCTCGCGCAGGAGGTGGGGGATGTCGATGGCCGCCATCGGATCGGTGCAGACGACCACGAGTCGGTCGCCGGCGGCGATGCGGGTCAGCGCCTTGCGGGTCTTCAGCGCCGGCAGCGGGCATTTCAGCCCCTTGAGATCCAGCACGGTCCCCTCTGCCGCTGCGTCCCGGCGATGCGCGCCATCCTGCATGGCCTGATCCGGTCGGCCGGTCAGCGGGTGACGGTCGGCGTGTTCAGGCCGTTCCAGTCCTTGCCCACCAGGTTGTAGCCGGCCTCGGTGCCGCGCAGCTGGGTGCCGGATCCGACAAAGCGGGCGTCGGCGGTCATCAGCAAGGTGGTGTTCAGAAGGTAGCCCGCGGCGGCGGCGATGACGATGGCGACAGCGGATGCGAGCAGCATGGCCTTCATGACGTTCCCCTCTCGGAAGTTCTTGTTTCCGCGCGCAATTTACCACGCGGCTGGAACCGTTCAAGCGCGCCGGCGTCGCAGGCGCGCTATTCGATGACGATGCGCGGCGGCGGCTTGATGGTGACGTCGCCGGTTCCCGACAGGCTCGCCCAGACCTGGCGCGCAATGTCGCGATAGACCAGCGAATGCGGGCTGTCGGGGTCGGTGGCGACGATCGGGCGTCCGGCATCCGACCGCTCGCGCAGATCCATGTCGAGCGGCACCTCGCCGAGGAAGGGAACGCCGAGACGCTCGGCCTCCTTGCGCGCCCCGCCGTGGCCGAAGATATCGTAGCGCCGGCCGGTATCGGGGGCGATGAAATAGCTCATGTTCTCGACGATGCCGAGGATCGGCACCTCGGTCTTGCGGAACATGGCGACGCCCCGACGCGCATCGATGAGGGCGAGGTCCTGCGGGGTCGAGACGATGACGGCGCCGGCGAGCGGCGTCGCCTGCGCCATGGTGAGCTGCGCATCGCCGGTGCCAGGCGGCATGTCGACGACCAGCACGTCGAGGTCTCTCCAGGCGACCTCTCGCAGCATCTGCGTGATAGCGCTCATGACCATGGGACCGCGCCAGATCATCGGCGTGTCCTCCTCGACCATGAAGCCGATGGACATCACCTTGACGCCGAACCCCTCAAGCGGGGCGAGCGTGCGGCCCTCGACGACGCGCGGCTTGCCGTGCAGACCGAACAGCTTCGGCATGGAAGGGCCGTAGATGTCGGCGTCGAGGATGCCGACCTTCAGCCCGTTGGCGGCAAGCGCCAGGGCGAGGTTACAGGCGGTCGTCGACTTGCCGACGCCACCCTTGCCGGAGGCGACGGCGATCACGTGCTTCACCCCCGGGATCGCGGCGGACTTCGCGGAGGGCGCCTGCGCCGGCCGTCCTGGAGCGACGTGTGGCTGGGTCGAGGGGGGCGGACGGACGCCGGGCGGGGCGGCCGCGGCCTGTCGGTCGGCGGTCAGCGAGACCAGCGCCTGCCCGACGCCGGGAATGCCGCCGATGGCCGATTGCGCCGCGGCGCGGACCGGCTCCATCGCTGCGGCCTCCGTCGCGTCGATGCCGATGGCCACCATGACCTTGTCGCCGCTGACGAGGATCTCGGACAGCCGGCCCGACGCCGTCAGGGACTGCCCGCTCGCCGGCAGCTTCACCTGTTCCAGCGCCCGTGCGACTTCTTCGCGTGTGACCATGATGCCCTCGTGTGACAGGCGGTCACATAGGGCATCGTCCCTGGCGAAGGAAGGGCTGAAGCCTCAGGGCGTGACCGTCAGGCGCAGCACATAGGCATCGAGGGCCGGCGGCCGGCTGGCCGTCGACAATTCCCGCGGCGGCGCCGAGAGCTCACCGAAGGCGACGAAGCGTCCCTGCACAGGCACGAAGGGGGCGGCGAGATGCGGCGCCGGCGACAGGCGGAAGGTCGGCGCCTGGATGCCGACAGCCTCGATCTCGACAACCGGGGCTCCGGTGCGCGCGCAGCCGCGCGGCGAGGCGCAGCGGCCATCCGAGACGACGCGGCTGAACTTCAGGCGCATGGAACGCCCGTTCACGCCGGGAACGTCGACAGTCTCCCCGCCGCGGATCTCGATCCGCAGGGGCTGGGGGGACTGCGCCTTGCTCGGCCCGGTCACGAGAAGCAGGACCGTGCTGGCGGCGAGGAAC
>CAZEZD010000244.1:0-4944 GCA_964516115.1 uncultured Hyphomicrobiales bacterium | reverse complement strand
CGGCGTTCACGGCGCCGGTCAGGTTCCGCTTGGTGGCGTCCGGCTTGATGATGGAGAAGGTGCGCTCGATGGCCATGTCTCGTTCCTCGATGGATCGGTGGGAGAAGGTGGCGCGCTTCTAGCAGCGGCCCGATGAGGCCGCAACGGGCCTCGCGGCGGCACTGTGGCGCGCCGGTGAACCGCCGATGAAGCTAGGGTTCAGAACGGGTTCCGCGGCACTGGCCCAGGATGAGCCCAAGATCGCAGTTGAGCGATCGAGGCGACCGGAGACCCACCAATGCGCAGTCTCGTCCTATCCACCCTTGCCGGGATCGCTGCCTTGTCGGCGGCGGCCGCGGTCCCGTCAGACGCCAAGGCCCAGGTCGCCGTCGATCTGGCGATCACTGCAACTCCAGTCCAGTGGGGCCCCGGTCCCGGCTGGGACGGCCCGCGGCGGCACTACGGTCCGCCGCCCTATATGGCGCCCCGCCCGCACTATCGCCCGCCGCCGCCGCACTACGGCGTCTATCGCCCCTACCGGCCGGCCTATGTCGCTCCTCAATGCTGGCGCGAGCGCCGCTGGGTCGACACGCCGTGGGGTCCCGAGGTTCGCATGGTCCGGGTCTGCCGCTGACGGATCAAGAGTAGTCGCGCGGATCATCCGACGCCCCCCCCAAACCCCGATCCGCGCGGGTACGAGCCCGCCACCGAGACCGTATCGGTGGCGGGCGTCGCCGTTTGTGAGGCTCAGGCCTCCAGGATCTTCGCCTTGAACAGGTAGCCGGCCGCCGCGGCAGCGACGAGCGGCACGAGGATGAACAGCCAGAGCTGGGCGATCGCCTTGCTTCCGACGAACAGCGCCGGTCCGATCGAGCGGGCCGGGTTGACGGAGGTGCCGGTCACCGGGATCAGCAGCAGGTGGATCGCCGTGAGCGTCAGGCCGATGGCGAGACCCGCGACGACAGGCGATCCGGCCTTGGAGGTGACGCCGAGGATGCAGACGAGGAACAGGAAAGTTCCAACGAACTCGCCGATGATGGCCGAGGTCATTCCATAGCCCTTGGCGGGGTCCCAGCCGTTCTGGCCAAGGCCTGCGGCGGTGACGTCATATCCCCCAGCCTTGCCGGTCAGGGTCACATAGAGGATGGCCGCGCCGACGATGGCGCCGGCGACCTGGGCTGCGATGTAGCCTGGAACCTCCGAGGTCGGCATGCGGCCGGCCATCCAGACGCCCACCGTGACCGCCGGATTGACGTGGCAGCCCGAGACCGGGCCGATGCCGTAGGCCATGGCGACGATGGCGAGGCCGAAGGCAAAGGCGATCGGCAGGGTCGCCAGCGCCGCATAGGGCTGCCCGCCGCCGAAGACGGCTCCCTGACCGCCGAGGGTCACCACCCCGCAGCCGATGATGACCAGCGCCGCCGTTCCGATGAACTCGGCGATATACTTTTTTGTTGAGCCGTTCATGACCCGATTCCCTTCCTGGCCCGACTCGCGGCAATCGTCGATCGGGGGAGACAAATCCTAACACCGCCTGCGACGACGTCACCCGCGACTTTCACGGGAAGGTCGTGCGCAGGGCGCGGAGCCCGCCCGCCACGGCCTTGCATCCGGCCTCCGCCTCCTTCAAAAGCCGCTTCATGCTGCAGATCAACGACCTGACCGTACGGGTGGCCGGCCGCGTGCTCATCGACAATGCGTCGGTGTCGCTGCCACCGAATGCGCGCGTCGGCTTCCTCGGCCGCAACGGCACCGGCAAGTCGACCCTGTTCAAGGTGATCCAGGGCGATCTCGCCGCCGATGCCGGCACGATCAAGCTTCCGGCGCGGGCCCGCATGGGCGGCGTCGCCCAGGAGGCGCCGGGCGGACCGGATTCCCTCCTCGACTTCGTGCTGGCCGCCGACAAGGAGCGCGCCCGGCTGCTGGCGGAAGCGGAGACGGCCACCGACCCGCATCGCATCGCCGAGATCCAGACGCGGCTCGTCGACATCGACGCCCATTCGGCCCCGGCCCGCGCCGCGGCGATCCTCGCCGGCCTCGGCTTCGACACGGCGGCGCAGGCGCGACCCTGCTCGGACTTCTCCGGCGGCTGGCGCATGCGCGTGGCGCTGGCGGCGGTGCTGTTCACCGCCCCCGACCTATTGCTGCTCGACGAGCCGACCAACTATCTCGACCTCGAGGGCACGCTCTGGCTGCAGGACTATCTCGCCGGCTATCCACACAGTGTGCTCCTGATCAGCCACGACCGCGACCTGCTGGACGCTTCCGTCGAGCACATCCTGCACCTCGACCAGGGCAAGCTGACGCTGTGGAAGGGGTCCTACACGACCTTCGCGCGCTCGCGCGCCATCGAGATCGCGGTGCGCGGGAAGGCGGCGAAGCGGCAGGAGGACAAGCGCGCGCACCTGCAGTCCTTCGTCGACCGCTTCCGCGCCAAGGAGACCAAGGCGCGGCAGGCGCAGTCGCGGCTGAAGATGCTGGAGAAGATGGAAGCGGTGGCGACGATCGTGGAAACGGACGTGCCGCCCTTCATCATCCCGGAGCCGGCGCGCAAGGCCTCGCCGCCGATCATCAACATGGAGGGCGTTTCGGTCGGCTACACGCCGGGCCAGCCGATCCTCCGGCGGCTCGACCTCAGGATCGACGACGATGACCGCATCGGCCTGCTCGGCGCCAACGGCAACGGCAAGTCGACCTTCCTGAAGCTGATTTCGGCCCGGCTGGACGCCATGTCCGGCCGCATCGTGCGCGCCGACAAGCTGAAGATCGCCTATTTCGCCCAGCACCAGCTCGATGAGCTGAGGCCGGCCGAGAGCGTCTATCAGCACCTCCGGCGCCTCATGCCCGACGACCCGGAAGCGAAGGTGCGCGCCGCCTGCGCCCGCGCCGGCTTTTCGGGCGATCGCTCGGACACCAGGATTGCCGCGCTCTCCGGTGGCGAGAAGGCGCGGCTGCTCTTTGCGCTGGCGGTCTTCGAAGGCCCTCACCTGCTCATCCTCGACGAGCCGACCAACCACCTCGACATCGACAGCCGTGCGGCGCTGGTCGAGGCGCTCAACGACTATTCAGGCGCGGTGATGATCGTCTCGCATGACCGCCACCTGCTGGAATCGACGGTGGACCGTCTCTGGCTCGTGCGCGACGGAACGGTGAAGCCATTCGACGGCGACCTCGACGACTACCGCAAGATCGTGCTGTCGGGATCGTCGCCGACGCCTGTGAAATCAGAGAAGGCGAGCGCGGAGGCAAGGCCCGCCGCACCGTCGCGCAGCGAGACCAAGGCGCTGGCGAAGAAGGTCGCCGAGATCGAGGCCGGGATGGCCAAACTGCGCAGCGACATCGACAAGATCGACCGAATCCTCGCCCAGCCCGGCTACTTCGAAGCCCATCCCGACAGCGCAGCGCAGGCGTCGAAGACCCGCGCGCTGCGCGAGAAGCAACTCGCCGAGGCGGAGGAGGCGTGGCTGGAGGCGAGCGCGGAACTGGAATCCGCGACTGCGCCGGCCTAGTTCTCCTTCAGCGTCTTCCGCCACCTGGCCCGCAGCACGCTCGGACGCTCGGGGTATCGTTCGTCGAGGAATTCGGCGGAGGCGATGCGGTCGGTGCGGAAGGAGCGGAAGTCGCGCCTGAGCTCGCACCAGGCGATGAGATGGCGGACGCTGTCGAAATAGCCCACCGCCACCGGCCAGAGGATGCGCTGGGTCGCCCTGCCCTGCTCGTCGCTGTAACCGAGCGCGATCTTCCGGCCCTCGTGGATCCAGCCGCGCACGCGGGCAAGGTCGATGCGGTCCTCGGTCGGCTCCCAGGCAGGTCCCGTACGCGAGACGGGATCGAGCGCCACATCGCGGAGGCGCTCAGGGACAATGGCGGCGAGCTTGGCGATGAGGTCGGCCGCCGCGCGCGACAGCGCGGGGTCGCCGCGCGACTGCACCCAGCGGGCGCCGAGGGCGGCGGCCTCGATCTCGTCGGATGTCAGCATCAGCGGCGGCAGGTCGAAGCCGCCTTCCAGCACATAGCCGAGCCCGGCCTCGCCGCGGATCGGCACACGCTGGCCGACGAGCGTTGAGATGTCGCGGTAGATCGTGCGCTTGGACGTCTCAAGCTCCGCCGCGATCGCCTCGGCGGTCAGGGGCCGGCGCGAACGGCGCAGGATCTGGATGATCTGGAACAGGCGGTCGGACGGTCTCATGGGGACACTCTGCCGCAGGGCTGCTGCCAGCGTTATGGCAGCATACTGGCAACAGAGCTATCGCCGCCTGCGAAATCGTCGCGACCACGCATAGATCAGAAGCAGGGTCAGGCCGAGGCTCGACACCGACAGCGAGATCATGACCGGCACGTAGCCGAACTGGCCGATCGCCAGGCTCGCCGGCAGGGCGATGACCGTCATGGCGGCGAAGAAGGTGGCGTTGAACACGGCCATGGGAGTGGCGCGCTGCTCGGGCGGGGTGCCGTCGCAGATCCAGGCCGACAGCACCGGAAAGCCGATGGAATGGCCGAGGCCGAAGACCAGACCGGCCACGGCGACGCCGGTGACCGTCTGGGCGAGGGCCACGAGAACCAGCCCGGCCGCGAGAAGCACGGCGCCCCCCGCCACCACGAGGCGGCGGTCGATGTTTTCGATCAGGGCGAGGCCGCCAAAGCGGACCGCGAAGATCGAGATGGTGAAGGCGGTGAAGAAGGTGCCGACGACGATGCCGCGCTCCACCAGGAAGGGCGCCGCATAGGCGCTGATGAAACCGAACATGTAGCCGTAGACGATGGCGGCGGTGAGTGGCAGCCAGATGCGCGGGGTCGCGATGAGACCGAAAATGCCGCCGACCGGACCCTCGGCCTTCTCCGCCGGGCGGATGGTCCACAACAGAGGCAGACCGATGAGGGCCGGCACGGTGCCTGCCAGGAAGTAACCGTGGGCGCCGAAGGCGTGGTAGAGGAACTCGGCGACGATGGGGCCGAAGGCATAGG
>CAZEZD010000243.1:2857-4965 GCA_964516115.1 uncultured Hyphomicrobiales bacterium | reverse complement strand
GCTTCGAGCGGATCATCGGAAACTGCCGCCACAGCGAGCGGTTGGTGATGAGCGGATGGCCGGCGAGTTCCTCGGCGAAGACCTGCTCGAGGAAGCGCGCGGAGGCCTCCTCGTCCATGTGGTCAAGGCCGGCACGTGCGAAGGTGTCGGGGTCGGTCTCGATCACCCAGGTCGAGCCGCCCGGCTCGTACTGGTAGGTGTGGGCGATGAAGATGCCGTGCGCCGTCTCGCGGAAGAAGAAGGTGAAGGCGTCGAGTTCGCGGGTCGAGCCGAGCCAGGTGAACTTGTTCGGGCGCAGGTCCACCTCGGGCTGGAAGTGGTCGCGGCTCGCCTCGCGGATGCGCGAGTTGATGCCGTCCGAGGCGACGATCAGGTCATAGCCTTCGAATGCGCCGAGGTTCGGCTCCACCTCGGTCTGGAAGCGCATCGCGACGCCGAGCTGGCGGGCGCGCTCCTGCAGCAGGATCAGGAGCGTCTGGCGCGAGCAGCCGCAGAAGCCGTTGCCGCCGATGCGGTGCACCGTACCCTTGAACCGCACCTCGATGTCGTCCCAGTAGGCGAAGTTCTCGGTGATGGCACGGTAGCTCTCGGCGTCGTAGCGCTCGAAGATGTCGAGCGTCGCATCGGAGAAGACGACGCCGAAGCCGAACGTGTCATCAGGGCGGTTGCGCTCGAACACCGTGACCTCGGCCGAGGGCTGCCACTTCTTCGTGAGGATGGCGAAATAGAGCCCGCCCGGTCCGCCGCCGATCACCGCGATGCGCATGGACGTCTCCTCTGTCGGCCTGCCGCCCGGCGGCGGCCGCTGGACCGCCCGCTCGACAAAATAGTTTAGGCTTAAAACAATCGGCGGCAAGGCAGCGAAAGCCCCTTGCCGGGAATTATTTGAAGCTTAAACTATTCTGTCAGGAGGCCACGATGCCGACGGACCCCGCCGCCGCCTCATCATCCGCCGCACGGCCGCTCGCCGGCAAGCGGGCGCTCGTCACCGGGGGCGGGCGCGGCATCGGCCGGGCCATTGCGGCGGCGCTGACCGGGCAGGGCGCCGAGGTCGTCATCCTGGGCAGGAACCCGGCCGCTCTCGATGAGGCCATCGCCTTCGGCGCCGCGGCCCAAGCCCTTACGTGCAACGTGACCGACGCGGGAGCGCTGGAGCGCGCCCTCGCCGATGCCGGCAATCTCGACATCCTCGTCAACAATGCCGGCCATGCCGAGACCGCGCCGATCAAACGCATGGACCGCGCGCTGTTCGACCGGATGATCGCGCTCAACCTCACGGCGGTCTTCGAGGCCATCCGCCTCGTCCTGCCGGGCATGGTGGCGCGCGGATCCGGGCGCATCGTCTCCATCGCCTCGACAGCCGGGCTCACCGGCTATCCCTATGTCTCCGCCTATTGCGCGGCAAAGCACGGGGTGGTCGGGTTGACGCGGTCGCTGGCGCGGGAGGTCGCGACCTCCGGCGTCACCGTCAACTGCGTCTGCCCCGGCTTCACCGAGACGGACCTCGTCTCCGGCTCCATCGACACCATCGTGGCGAAGACCGGTCGCACGCCGGAGGCGGCGCTCGCCGACCTCACGAAGTCCATGCCCATCGGCCGCCTGATCAGGCCGGAAGAGGTCGCAGGGGCCGTGCTCTGGCTCGTCTCCGATCAGGCCGCAGCCGTCACCGGCATCGCCCTGCCGGTGGCCGGTGGCGAGATCTGAGGGAGAGCCGCCATGTCCTCCTTTGATCCTCTCGCTCCTCTCCACTCCGCCCATGTCGACACCTTCGCGGCCCGCGGCCTGCCGCCGGCCGAGCTGCAGCCGACCTTCCTCTTCGATCGCCCGGAACTCGCCTATCCCGAGCGCCTCAACTGCGTGACCGCGTTCATCGATCGGCACCTGGCCGAGGGGAGGGGCGACAGCACCGCCATCCTCGCGCCCGACGGCACGCACTGGACCTATGCCGACCTTGCGGCTGAGGTGAACCGCATCGCGAATGTGTTCACCGGGTCCCTCGGTCTCGTGCCCGGCAACCGGGTGCTGCTGCGCGCGCCGAACAACCCGACCATGGTCGCGGCCTACCTCGCGGTGATCCGGGCCGGCGGCATCGTCGTCGCCACCATGCC
>CAZEZD010000243.1:0-2847 GCA_964516115.1 uncultured Hyphomicrobiales bacterium | reverse complement strand
CCGCTGCCGCGCGCCCGCGAACTCGGCCAGATCGTCGACAAGGCGGAGATCGCCCTGGCGCTCTGCGACGACAGGCTCACCGAGGAGTTGACCAAGGCCACCGGCACCTCCCGCTTCCTCAAGCGCATCGTCACCTTCTCCGAGTTGCAGTCGCTCGCCGCCGCCGCATCGGCTGATTTCGCCGCGGTCGACACGGCGCGCGACGATGTCTGCCTGTTCGGCTTCACCTCGGGAACGACCGGCGAGCCGAAATGCACCATGCATTTCCATCGCGACCTGCTCGCCATCTGCGACGCCTATGCGGGCAATGTGCTGAAGCCCACCGCCTCAGACCGCTTCATCGGCTCGCCGCCGCTCGCCTTCACCTTCGGTCTCGGCGGTCTCGTGCTGTTCCCCTTCCGCGTCGGCGCCTCGACCGTGTTGCTCGAGAAGGCCTCGCCCGGCGACCTGCTGCCGGCCATCGCCGCCTTCAGGCCGACCATCTGCTTCACCGCGCCGACCGCCTACCGCGCCATGATCCCGCTGCTCGGGGATCACGACTGGCGCTCCCTGCGCAAATGCGTCTCGGCTGGCGAGGCCCTGCCGAAGGCCACCTTCGATGCCTGGCAGGCGGCGACGGGCCTCAAGCTGATGGACGGCATCGGCGCCACCGAGATGCTGCACATTTTCATCTCGGCGCCGGAGGAGGCGATCCGCCCGGGCGCGACGGGCAAGCCGGTGCCCGGCTATGAGGCGAAGGTGATCGGCGCGAACGGCGAGGACCTGCCCCCCGGCACGCCCGGCCGTCTCGCCGTGCGCGGTCCGACCGGCTGCCGCTATCTCGCCGACGACCGGCAGCGGACCTATGTCCGCGACGGCTGGAACGTCACCGGCGACACCTATGTCGCCGACGAGGACGGCTATTTCTGGTACCAGGCGCGCAACGACGACATGATCGTCTCCGCCGGCTACAATATCGCAGGACCCGAGGTGGAAGCGGCCCTGCTCGCCCATCCGACCGTCGCCGAGGCCGGCGTCGTCGGCCAGCCCGACCCCGAGCGCGGCATGATCGTGAAGGCCTATGTGGTGGTGAAGCCGGAGGTCACGCTGACACCGGCGCTCGCCGTCGAGCTGCAGGCCTTCGTCAAGAACGAGATCGCGCCCTACAAGTATCCGCGCGACATCGCCTTCGTGCCCAGCCTGCCGCGCACCGAGACCGGCAAGCTGCAGCGCTTCGCCCTGCGCGAGCGCGCCGCCCGCGAGGCGGCCGGCCCATCCGACGACAACGCCAAGGCCGCCGAATAGACGCGCGCCGCCGGAGACGCTCCATGACCCTGCCCGTGACACCCGTGATCCCGCTCGCCCTGCCGGACGAGGACGTCCGCCCCGTCACCCTCAACCCGAAGGGCTGGCCAGTGCCCCGCGGCTATGCCAACGGCATGGCGGCCAAGGGCCGCATCATCGTCACCGGCGGCGTCGTCGGCTGGGACATCATGGGGAACTTCGCGGAGGGCTTCGTCGCCCAGGCGCGCCAGTGCTTCGAGAACATCCGTGCCATCCTGGCCGAGGGCGGCGCCAGTCCCCACCACATCGTCCGCCTCACCTGGTACGTGACGGATGTGGAGGAATACTCCGCCAACCTGCGGGCCATCGGCCTCGCCTATCGCGACGTCTTCGGCCAGCACTATCCCGCCATGGCGGTGGTGCAGGTGGTGCGGCTGGTGGAGGTGGCTGCGAAGATCGAGATCGAGGCGACGGCGGTGGTCGCGGAGTAGGTCTCTAGGGCGTCTCAGGGCAAAGGATGGGTGAGGGGCTGTCGACGATCCGCGCCCTCAGTCGTGAATCCTGATCACCGCCTCCACCTCGACCGTGATGCCCATCGGCAGCGAGCCCATGCCGACGGCGGAACGCGCATGACGGCCGCGATCGCCGAGCACCGCCACCATCAGGTCGGAAAAGCCGTTGATGACGCGCGGATGGTCGCCGAAATCTGGCGTGGCATTGACCATGCCGAGCACCTTGAGGAACTCGACCTTGGAGAGGTCGCCACCGGCTGCCGCCTTGGCCGAGGCGAGGATCTGCAGGCCGACCAGCTTGGCGTGCTCGTAGGCTGCCTCCACCGTCACGTCGCCGCCGACCTTGCCTGAATGCAGCGATCCGTCCGCCCGGCGCGGCCCCTGTCCGGCGAGATAGGCGATGGCGCCGTCGCGGCGGAAGGGGACGTAGTTGCCGGCCGGCGTTGGCGTCGGCGGCAGGGTCAGGCCCAGCTGGGCGAGCTTGTCTTCGGGTTGCATTTCCTTGCCTTTCAGAAATCACGGATGTCACTAGTTGATGCCACGAGATTCGCACCAGATTTTTGCGTACTTCCGAGAGACGATAATCTCAGCTTGGTCGGTTATCGTCATGGTTTCCTCAATTGTTGGGCTTTTTCCTTCTCGGCGCAGCCTTGCAATATGATCCATGGCAAGCGCATGAGTGCCATCTTGAATGATAGGGGCGTGAGACGAGATAAATTCGTCGAAATGGGTGTCCATATACGTTTCTTGCGCAACGCTAAGGCGAAGCGCGTCGGGAAGCGATTGCTGCTTGTAGAGTATTCTAGCTGTATCTGTAAAATTTCCGGTCTGCCTATAGATGGCGGCCGCGTCCTTGCTCGCCGATGCGGCTCGTCGAAACCAATAGATCGCGAACGTGACTGCAACGGCACCAAAGACCAGAAGTAGTGTGCCTAGCCCCCTCATATCTGCCCCCTAAGGCAACCTGCGTCTCACCTCAGCTTGCCGCGGGCTGCGACCGGCAATATGCCGACGATTTCGTCGCCGCGCACCATCACCACCTCGTCCACCATGTTGACGACGACGCAGACAT
>CAZEZD010000242.1:0-4991 GCA_964516115.1 uncultured Hyphomicrobiales bacterium | reverse complement strand
GCGAGGGTGTCTGTGTCTGCGGTCATGCTGGATGTCTCCCCGGTTCAAGGCCGGAAACACACGAAAGGGGGATGTCGCCGCCTTGCGGCAGGCCAGTCTCATAGGTATGTGCGCCACGGAGCCCGGTCAATCGGCCGGGGTTCACGTTCTTGAGGGAGCCGGGCGCGGCGGCGGTTGCCGTCCGGCATGGCGATCGGGGGCCGGAATGGCGGTCGCGAGCTATTTCTATCCGCCGCTGGCGCCCTTTGCCTGCGATGCCCGCCTCAGCCGCGGCCGTCTCGTGCCCGAGCCGGCCTCGCCGACCCGCACCGAGTTCCACCGCGACCGCGACCGTATCGTCCATGCCACGGCCTTCCGGCGCCTGAAGCACAAGACGCAGGTCTTCGTCTCGCCCGAGGGCGATCACTACCGCACTCGCCTGACCCACACGATCGAGGTCGCACAGATCGCCCGGTCTCTCGCGCGTGCGCTCGGGCTCGACGAGGATCTGGCCGAGACGCTGGCGCTCGCCCACGACCTTGGCCACACCCCGTTCGGACATACCGGCGAGGACGCCCTCGACGAGGTGATGCGGCCCTATGGCGGCTTCGACCACAATGCCCAGTCGCTGCGCATCGTCACCCGGCTGGAGAGGCGCTATGCCAGCTTCGACGGCCTTAATCTCTGCTGGGAGACGCTTGAGGGGCTGGTCAAGCACAACGGTCCGTTGCTCGAACCCCAGGGCACCCCGACGGCGCGCTACAAGACGCGCGGGATTCCCGTCGCCATTCTCGAATATGACGCGCTCCAGCCGCTCGACCTCGCCACCCATGCCAGCGCCGAGGCGCAGGCCGCCGCCATCTCCGACGACATCGCCTATGACGCCGCCGACATCGACGACGGCCTGAGGGCAGGGCTCTTCACCCTCGACGATCTCGGCGACGCGGTGCCGATGGCGCGCGAGTTCCTCGCCGAAATCCGCCGCCGCTATCCGACGCTGGAGAAGGGGCGCGAGATCAACGAACTGACACGACGGGTCATCACCTGCCTGGTCGAGGACGTGATCGCCGAGGCCTCGCGGGCCATCGGCGAGGTGGCCCCGGCCGATGCCGATGCCATTCGTCGCTGCGGTCGGACGCTGATCCAGTTCTCCCCGGCCATGCAGGCCTATGACGCAGGCATCAAGGCCTTCCTCTTCACAAACGTCTATCGCCACGCGGAGGTGGTGCCGATCCGGGCCAATGCCGCCGCCGTCGTCCGCGACCTGTTCGCTGCCCTTTTCGTAAACCCCGAGGCCATGCCGCCGCAATGGTCGGCGGGCGTGGCCCAACTCGACGAGGCCCGGCGCGCCCGGCGCGTCGCTGACTACATCGCCGGCATGACCGACCGTTTCGCCCTTGACGAGCACCGCCGCCTGTTTGCCCACACTCCCGATCTGCGCTAGAGGCGACCGCTTCTGGTCAGGTCATCGGCATGAACATTTTCGCAGTCTTCACCCAGCATGTGCGCGCGGCGGTCTCCGCGCTCGCCTCGGACGGCATCGTCCTGCCGGAGGCCTCGCTCGACCGCATCGTGGTCGAGGCGCCGCGCGATCCGACGCACGGCGACCTCGCCACCAACGCCGCCATGGTCCTGTCGAAGGATGCCCGACTGAAGCCGCGCGATCTCGCCGAGAAGATCGCTGCGCAACTATCGCGCCTCGACGATGTCGTGCGCGTGGATATTGCCGGCCCCGGCTTCATCAATCTTGCGGTCGCGGCCTCGATCTGGCCCAAGGTGCTGAATGCTGCCGTCGCCGAAGGGGACGCCTTCGGCCGGGCTGCCATGGGCGGCGGCGCCAAGGTGAACGTCGAATATGTTTCGGCCAATCCGACCGGCCCCATGCATGTCGGCCATTGCCGCGGGGCCGTTTTCGGCGACGCGCTAGCCAACCTGCTCGATGTCGCCGGCTACGACGTCACGCGTGAATATTATATCAACGATGCCGGCGCGCAGGTGCAGGTGCTGGGGCGCTCGGCTTACCTTCGCTACTGCGAGGCGCTCGGCGAGACGATCGTCATCCCCGAGGGGCTCTATCCTGGCGACTACCTGAAGCCGGTCGGGCAGGTGCTGGCGGCAAAGTATGGTCCGGCCCTGCGCAGCGCGCCGGAGGCCGAGCGCCTGGCGATCTGCCGCGACGCTGCCATCGACGCCATGATGGAGGAGATCCGCGGCGATCTCGCGGCGCTGAACGTCAAGCACGCGGTGTTCTTCTCGGAGCGGTCGCTGCAGAGCCCGGTCGACAAGGTGCGGGCCGCGATCGAGACGCTGCGGGCGCAGGGCAACATCTACGAGGGCGTTCTCGAGCGCCCCAAAGGCGCCGATGACGACGAATGGGAGGAGCGCGAGCAGACGTTGTTCCGCTCCACCGCCTTCGGCGACGACGTCGACCGGCCGCTGATGAAGTCGGACGGCTCCTATACCTATTTCGCTTCCGACATCGCCTACCACAAGGACAAGGCCGACCGCGGCTTCCTCGAGCAGATCGACGTGTGGGGCGCCGATCACGGCGGCTACGTCAAGCGGATGCAGGCGGCGCTGAAGGCGATCACCGGCGGTCGCGCGGCGCTCGACATCAAACTGGTGCAGTTGGTGCGTCTGTTCCGCGACGGCGAGCCTGTGCGCATGTCGAAGCGTTCCGGCGACTTCGTCACGCTGCGCGAGGTCGTCGACGAGGTCGGGTCCGATGCCGTCCGCTTCATGATGCTCTACCGCAAGAACGACGCGACGCTCGACTTCGATCTGGCGAAGGTCAAGGAGCAGTCCAAGGACAATCCCGTCTTCTACGTCCAGTATGCCCATGCCCGCTGCCGGTCGATCCTGCGCAACGCGCAGGCGGCCATGCCCGATTTCGACCTGTCGCCTGCGGCCCTCTCTTCGGCGCCGATGGACCGGCTCGACGACGAGGGCGAACGCGCGATCATCCAGCGCCTCGCCCAGTATCCGCGGCTCATCGAGGCCGCTGCCCAGGCGCACGAGCCGCACCGCGTCGCCTTCTTCCTGTACGAGCTTGCATCCGACTTCCATTCGCAGTGGAATCGGGGGAAAGATTCGCCTCATTTACGCTTCATTATGGAAAATGATCGACAAATGACGTCGGCGCGCCTTGCGCTGGTCCAGGGTATCGTGACCGTTCTCAGATCGGGTCTTGCGATCCTCGGTGTCGAGGCCGTCGAAGAAATGCGTTGATCGCGCCGCGCGTATCGTTAGCGGCGCCCACCGACGGCGGGGCCCATGGCCAACGACAACAGTCTGCGTAGCTACCGTGACTACGACGCTTACGACCGGGACGCCCGCGAGGCGGAGCCCGTCGTGCGCGGTCACGGCGAGGGCAACCCGCTTGCCGATCTGGCCCGCATCATGGGGCAGGACGAAACCTATGCCGATCTGCTGAAGACGGTGGCGCGGACCCGGGGTGACGCGGCCCCGCAGGAGCCCGAACTGGCTGATCGTCACGAGGACGAGCATATCGACATCCCCGCGATGAACCTGCGTGCAGGTTTGCACGCCGACGGCGTGGACTGGGACGATCTTGAGGCCGAACTCGCGCACTACCGGCAAACTGCCGACGGCGCCGAGGCCGAAGATTTGGCGCATGCCGACGAATTGCGGGACGGTCATCACGACTGGGATGCCTCGGGTTCGCGCGATGACGATCTGGAGCGCCAGTTTGCGGCAGAGTTCGAGCGGTCTTACGGTGACAGCCGTGATGCGACGGGATCGCGTGACAGTTCCGATCCGACCGGGGCCTACGGCGCTGCCGTGGCCGCCGCTGCGGCCGGCGCAGCCGCGACGTGGGCGATGAGGTCCCGTCAGGGAGCCGGTGGTGAGCGCGGCGACCACGCCCGCTCCGCTGGCGCCGAGACCTATCCGGCGGCGGACCCGTCTTTCCTCGACGACTATGCCGAAGAGGCACCGCCGCGTCGGCGCCGCGGGGGCGTGACCGCCATTGCGGCCGTCCTCGGGTTGGCCGTACTCGGTGGCGGTGGTGTCTACGCCTATCGCTCGCTGAACGGAACGGCGGGAGCAGGCGGCGAGCCGCGGGTGGTTCGTGCCGACACGTCTCCCGTGCGGGTGGCTGTCCAGCAGGCGCAGGACACCAAGCCGGTGACCGACCGCGTCCCCGGCGGCGACCGTGTCGTCTCCCGCGAGGAGCGGCCCGTCAGTCTGCGCGAACAGGCGGCCCAGGTTCAGGTACCGCCAACGCCGGCGCGCGTCATTCCCCTGATTCCGGCGCCGACGGCCCCGGCAGGCGTCGTTACCGATCCCGGCCAGCCGCCGGTGCGTACCGTCAGCACAATTCCGGTGGCAGCCGGCGGCGGCCTGCCGCTCGCGCCTCAGGCGTCTCGCGCACCTGTCCAGGCAGTCGCGCCGGCGAGGGTGGTGGAGGAGCCGCGCCGGGTTCGCACCGTCCAGGTCGGTCCGGATGGCGCGCCGCTTTCGGCTCCCGCACCCCTCATGCCGGCTCCGGCCGTGTCGTCGCAGTCCCCGCTTTCCGTGGTTCCGGCGACACCAGCTCCGGCCGCCTCGGCGCCGCCCGCCGCTCTCGCCGCTGCCGAGTCGCGCGCTGCTCCCGTTCCCGCCCCCCGTCCCGCCCCGACCCTGCGCGTGGCGCGCGCCGAGCCCGCCGCCGAGCCGGCGCGGCCGGCTTCACGTGGCGCCACCGCGCCGCAGCCGCTCGACCTCGGTCCGCAGCGCACCGCCTCGGTGCGAGGCGCTGCCAGCGCAACCGGCGGCACCTTCGTGCAGATTTCGTCGCATCAGACCGATGCCGAGGCGCGCTCGGCCTTCTCGTCGGCGCAGCGTCGCTTCCCAATGCTGCAGGGTCAGGCGCCGAATATCCGCATCGCGGAGATCCCGGGGCGTGGCACCTGGCATCGCCTCAGGGTTGGCCCCTTCTCGCGCGAGGAGGCCCAGAGCTTCTGCCAGCGGCTGAAGACGGCCGGCGGTTCCTGCGTCCTCAACTGACCGAT
>CAZEZD010000241.1:0-5010 GCA_964516115.1 uncultured Hyphomicrobiales bacterium | reverse complement strand
CTTCAGGCCCCGCCGCGTAGCCGATGCGCCAGCCGGTCATGGAATAGGCCTTGGACAGGCCGTTCATGGTCAGCGTGCGCTCGTAGAGGCCGGGCTCCACCTGCGCCGGGGTGGTGAAGGTGAAGTCGCCATAGACGAGGTGCTCGTACATGTCGTCGGTGAGGATCCAGACGTGCGGATGCTTCATCAGGACGTCGGTGAGCGCCTTCAGCTCCGCGCGGGTATAGGCCGCGCCCGTCGGGTTCGACGGCGAGTTGAAGAGGAACCACTTGGTCTTCGGCGTGATCGCCCGGTCGAGGGCTTCCGCGGTCAGCTTGTAGTTCGACTCGGGGCCGGCCGACACGAAGGTCGGGGTGCCGCCGCACAGCGCCACCATTTCCGGATAGCTGACCCAGTAGGGCGCCGGGATCAGCACCTCGTCGCCGGCGTTCAGCGTCGCCATGAAGGCGTTGAACAGCACCTGCTTGCCGCCGGTGCAGACGATGGCCTGCTGCCACTTGTAGTCGAGACCGTTCTCGCGCTTGAACTTGGCGACGATGGCCTGGCGCAGCTCGGTGATGCCGGAGACCGCCGTGTACTTCGTCTTGCCGTCGGCGATCGCCTTGATGGCAGCCATCTTGATGTTGTCGGGCGTGTCGAAGTCGGGCTCGCCGGCAGAGAGCGAGATGACCTTCTTGCCCTGCGCATTCAGGTCACGGGCCTTCTGCGCCATGGCGATGGTCGCCGAGGGCTTCACGCGCTTCAGGGCGTCGGCAAGAAAGGCCATGGGTCGACTCCGTCGAGTTTGAAAATCCCCGAAGGCGCGTTATGACCACGGCAATCTTCTCCGCGGCGCCTCGGCGTTCCGGCGGGGACGTTTAGTCGTGCCGCGAGGGGCGAACAAGCGAAAAACATTCATAGAAGCCATCATCCTGGAGGGACCCCATGATCATCAGCAGCACGGCGACACGCCGCAACGTTCTTCTCGGCCTCGGAACGCTCGCCGCAGCGCCGTCGCTCATCCGCAGCGCCTCAGCGCAGGCCTGGGCTCCGTCGCGGCCCGTCAGGCTGATCGTCGCCTATCCGGCGGGCGGGCCCACCGACGGCATCGCCCGCATCGTGGCGCAGGACCTGTCCGGCGTCCTCGGCCAGCAGGTGGTGGTGGAGAATGTCGGCGGTGCCTCCGGCTCCATCGGCACGCGTCAGGTCGCCCGCGCCGAGCCGGACGGCCACACCATCACCTTCGGCAACAACCAGACGCACGGCAACAACATGTTCCTGATGAAGGAGCCCGGCTACGACGCGGTGAAGGATTTCGCCCCGCTCGCCGGCGCCGGCGCCTTCGAGCACATCTTCGTCGTCAAGAACGACCTGCCGGTCAGGACCATTCCGGAGCTCATCGCGCTCGCCAAGTCGAAGC
Source organism: uncultured Hyphomicrobiales bacterium (assembly GCA_964516115.1). Classification (GTDB taxonomy): domain Bacteria; phylum Pseudomonadota; class Alphaproteobacteria; order Rhizobiales; family Phreatobacteraceae; genus Phreatobacter. The sequence continues at coordinate 3,611 of CAZEZD010000241.1, read as the reverse complement.
CCGGCGAACTGAACTACGGCTCGACCGGAGTCGGCTCGGGCTCGCACCTGTCGACCGAGCTCTTCATGGTGCGCACCGGCATCAAGATGACGCATGTGCCCTATCGCGGCGCGGCGCCGCTGGTGCAGGACATCGTGGGCAACCGCATCGACGTCGCAAATTCCACCATGGCCAGCGTCTTCGCGCAGATTCAGGGCGGCACGCTGCGCGGCATTGCCATCGGCTCGCCGAAGCGCAATGCGCAACTCCCGAACGTCGCGACCTTGCGCGAGCAGGGCGTGACCAATGCCGATGCCGAGAGCTGGACCGGCTTTTTCGCGCCCGCCGCGACGCCGCAGGCAGCCCTCGACCGCCTGTCGCGGGAAATCCTCGCCTCGCTCGCCAAGCCGTCCGTTGTGGAGGCCATCACCAAGCTCGGCTTTACCATCACGGCGCGCGATCCGGCGGCCTTCCGCCCATACCACGCCCAGGAAATGCAGACCTGGGCGGAGATCATCCGCGCGGCGAACATCCAGCCCTCGGGCTGAGGCTTCTGTTTCCGAAATCTTCAGACGGCCATGTCTTCATGCGGTCGCGCCCAGGGTCGCGTCCGCATGGAGGCCCAGGGGCCGTTGACGAGGTTTCGGTGAATACCACGCCCGCGCCCGCCTTCTCGTTCTCCACACGCGTCCTCTCTCCCGACTGGCGCGCGCTGGTGCTTGGTCTCGGGCGGCCCGCTCTGGCCATCTGGGCCACCGTTGCCACGCTGGCGCTGCTCGTCGCGGTCACCTATCCGCTGGCCGGTCTGACGCTTTCGTTTCGCGACATTGCCCTGAATGCCGCCCTGTGCGCCGTGCTGCTGGCGGGGACAGCCTGCTATACGTGGCTGAGGCCCGACGAGCGCATCGCCCGGCTCCTGCACGCCGCGCCGCAGTTCGTGCTGATGACCTTTTTCGGCGGCGCGCTGTCCTATTCCGCCATGGCGACCAACCTGCCGCTCTGGGACGCGACATTCGACGCCATGGACAAGGCGCTCGGCTTCGACTGGCCGGCGCTGCTTGCCCTGAAAGGCCGGTATCCGGACGTGGCGTCGCTGCTGAAGCTCGCCTACTTCTCCATGCTGCCGCAGATGGCCGTCGTGATCGTCGCGCTCGTCACGGTGCGCGCCTTCCATGAGCTTGACCGGTTCATCCTCGCCTTTGGTCTGGCTGCGCTGATGACGATGGCCATCTGCGCCGCGACCCCCTCGCTATGCGCCGGCTACTTCTACCGCGACGCCGTCGCGACGCAGCCGCATCTGGGACTGACCTGGAACTCCGTCGCCCATGTGCTGGCGCTCAGGTCGGGCGAGATGACCTTCATCTCCATGGCGACGGCCGAGGGTATCGTCACCATGCCGAGTTTTCACACGGTGAGCGCGATCCTCTTCCTCATCGCCTTCTGGCATGTGCGGTGGCTGCGCTGGCCGGGCGTCGCCCTCAATATCGCGATGCTGGCGGCAACCCCTGTCGTCGGCGGCCACTACCTCGTCGATCTTATCGCCGGCCTCGTGGTGGCCCTTGCAGCGCGCTGGCTCGCGGTGCAGGCGATCGGCCCGCAACCCGCCGGCGACATGGCGTTACCTCTGGCGGATGTTCGCTCCGCCGGCTGACTTCCTCTCATTCGTTCGCTATATCGAACGATATGAGCCTCACCCTCCACGCGATGCAGCGATCGGCCAATTGCTACAAGGTGCGCCTGCTGCTGGCGCATCTGCGAACGCCCTTCGTGCTGAGGGACGTCGACATCCTGCGCGGCGACACCCGGACGCCGGATTTCCTCGCCATGAACCCGCGCGGCCGCGTGCCCGTGCTGCAACTCGGCGACGGCACGATCCTGATCGAGTCCAACGCCATCCTCATGTATCTCGGCGAGGGGACACGCTTCGTGCCGCAGGACAAGGTGGCGCGCGCCGTGATGATGCAGTGGCTGTTCTTCGAGCAGAACTCGCATCACCCCACCATCGGCGAGGCGCGGTTCTGGATGTCGCTCGTTCCGGGCGGCCGCGAACTGAAGCGCGACCTCATCGACGACTGGATGGAGCAGGGCGAGGAGGCGCTCGGCCGGATGGAGGCCCAGCTCGTCATGCAGCCTTTCATCGCCGGGGATACCCTGACGCTCGCCGACATTGCGCTCTACGCCAACACCCATCTCGCCCACGAGGCCGATCTCGACCTCGCGCTGTTCCCGGCGGTGCAGACCTGGGTCGACCGTGTCGCAGCGCTTCCCGGGCATGTCGGCATGGACTGGCGCCCGGAGCCCGGGAACGCTTAGGCTGCGATCATGACGGTACGGGTCCAGCGCGACGATTTCGACCTTGGCACGGAGGTGAAGCGCCTCACGGCCGGGCGCATCGATGTCGGCGCCGTGGCGACCTTTACCGGCCTCTGCCGGGGCGTGACCGGCGATGCGACCGTCGGCGCCATGACGCTCGAGACCTACGAGGCCATGGCGGTGGCCGAACTCGAGCGGATCGAGGCCGAGGCGCGCCAGCGCTGGCCGTTGGAGGACGTTCTCATCGTGCATCGCCACGGACGCATGGAGCCCGGAGACAACATCGTCCTCGTCGTGACGTTGTCCGAGCATCGGCAGGCGGCCTTTGCCGCTGCCGAGTTCATCATGGATTTCCTCAAGACCAAGGCGCCGTTCTGGAAGTTCGAGGAAACGGCGGGCGAGGGCGCGTGGGTCGCGGCCAAGGATGCCGACGATCAGGCGGTCGACCGCTGGACGGACCAGCGTCAGCCGGGATGACCCGCCGGTCCGGCGCGCGCCGTCGCACCAGCCGCCTGAGCACCTGAGTTCTCAACAGGGCGAGAGCGACCTGTCCCCCTTGAGGCCGGGAGATGCTATGTCTGCGCCATGCGCTTTTCCCCGTCGTTCCTGGACGAGATCCGGCAACGCCTCCCCGTGTCGGAGGTGGTGGGCAAGCGCGTCAAGCTGAAGAAGCAGGGCCGCGAATGGCGGGGACTGTCGCCGTTCAACGCCGAGAAGACGCCGTCCTTCTACGTCAACGACCAGAAGGGCTTCTATCACTGCTTCTCCTCCGGCAAGCACGGCGACCAGTTCCGCTTCCTGATGGAAACGGAGGGGGTGAGCTTCCCCGAGGCCGTGGAGCGGCTGGCGGGCGAGGCGGGCCTTGCCATGCCGAAGGTCTCGGTCGAGGAGGTGCAGCGCGCCGAGAAGGCCAAGACCCTCTACGACGTGATGGAACTGGCCGCGAAGTTCTTCGAGGCGCAATTGCAGGACCGGGCCGGCGCCAAGGCGCGCGGCTATCTCGCGGGACGTGACCTGCGCGCGCCGACGCAGGTGCGGTTCCGCATGGGCTATGCGCCGTCGGAACGCTTCGCGCTGAAGGAGCATCTCGGCGCCAAGGGGGTTTCCGTCGCCGACATGATCGCGGCGGGCCTCCTCGTGCACGGCGACGATATTCCCGTGCCCTATGACCGGTTCCGCGACCGCGTCATGTTCCCGATCACCGACCTCCGGGGCCGGGTGGTCGCCTTCGGCGGCCGGGCGCTGGAGAAGGACGTTCCGGCGAAATACCTGAACTCGCCGGAGACCGACCTCTTCCACAAGGGGTCGCTGCTCTACAA
>CAZEZD010000240.1:0-5017 GCA_964516115.1 uncultured Hyphomicrobiales bacterium | reverse complement strand
ACCGTGACGTTCGGATGCGACCAGAGCGGGCTGTCCTCTGGCAGGGGCTCCGTCTGGAACACATCGAGCACCGCGGTTCCGAGCCTGCCCGAATCCAGGGCCGCCAGGATGTCCGCCTCGTTCTGCAACCCGCCGCGACCGACATTGATCAGCACCGGCCCGCCGATGGCCTCGGCCTTCGGAAGATTGGCGAACAGCTTCGCATTGAGGATGCCGGCCGTGTCGGGGGTCAGCGGCATCATGGCGACGAGGATGTCGGAGGAAGCGACGAGCGCGGTCAGGCCCTCAGCGCCGTCATGCATGGTGACGCCCTCGACAGCCTTCGGGCGACGGCTCCAGCCCGCGACCTGGAAGCCCATCACCTTGAGCTTGGCAGCTGCATCCTGGCCGAGGACACCCATGCCGAGGAGGCCGACGCGGATGTCGCTCGCCTGCGGCTGGTCGCGCAGGTCGATCCATTTCCGCTCGCGCTGGAAGCCGTCATAGACGCGCACCCGTCGCAGGGCCATCAGGCAGTGCATGACGACATATTCGGACATGCGGGTGGTGAGGTCGGGATCGACGACGCGCACCACCGGCACGCCCTCGGGCAGGCGGCGGTCCTTGAACAGGTGATCGACGCCGGCGCCCAGCGAGAAGATGGCTTCCAGCAGCGGCAGGTCGGCGAAGGTCCCCTCCGGCTGCTTCCAGGCGGCGGCGTAGCGGACGGCGCGCCGGTCGAAGATCTCGCCCGGCAGCACCACCTGCCAGTCGGGCAGGACGTTCTGGAAACGCTCGCGCCAGGGTTCCGGGTCCCAGGCGCCGATGCCGAGAAGCAGGGTGTTCACGTCGCAGGTCTCTCGTTCGGGGTGGCGGCAAGGTCGAAGGCGGCCGCAAACAATGCCTTGGTGTAGTCGTTCTCGGGCGCCCTGAACACGCGCTCGGCGGGACCCTGCTCCACGACTTTGCCGCCCCTCATGACAATGATGTCGTCGGCAAGCGCAGATACCACCTTCAGATCGTGGGAGATGAAGAGATAGGTCAGGTTCCGCTTCGCCTGCAGGTCGCGCAGCAGGTCGACGATCTGTGCCTGCACGATGCGGTCGAGGGCGGAGGTCGGCTCGTCCAGCAGCACGAAACTCGGCTCCAGCACCATGGCGCGGGCGATGGCGATGCGCTGACGCTGGCCGCCGGAAAACTCGTGCGGGTAGCGGTGGCGCGTCTCGGGATCGATGCCGACATCCTCAAGCGCCGCGACGACGCGGGCGTCGCGCTGATCGGCCGACAGGCCGGCATGGTGGATGGCGAGGCCCTCGGCGACGATTTCGGCGACCGACATGCGCGGCGACAGCGAGCCGTAGGGGTCCTGGAAGACCACCTGCATGAAGCGCCGGTTCGGCCGCATGGCCTTGAAGTCCAGTTCCTGGATCGGGCGACCCATGAAGACGATCCGCCCCTGCGAGGAGATGAGGCGCAGCACGGCAAGGCCGAGCGTCGTCTTGCCCGAGCCGGATTCGCCGACGATGCCGAGGGTGTGGCCCTCGCGGACCTTGATCGAGATGCCGTCCACCGCCTTGATGTGCCCGACTGTGCGGCGCAGCAGTCCCCGCTTCACCGGAAACCAGACCCTGAGCTCATCGGTCTCCATGATAATGGAGGCCTCCTCGCTGGCGGTGCGGATCTCCCGCCGCGGCTCGGCGGCCATGAGCTCGATCGTGTAGGGGTCCTGCGGCCGTTCGAAGATGTCGGAGACCCTGCCCTGTTCGACGATCTTTCCTTGCCGCATGACGCAGACGCGATCTGCGAAGCGCCGGACGATGCCGAGGTCGTGGGTGATGAACAGGATTGCCATGCCGAGTTCGCGCTGCAGATCCTTCAGCAGCGCGAGGATCTGCGCCTGAACCGTTACGTCGAGGGCCGTCGTCGGTTCGTCGGCGATGAGCAGGTCCGGTTCGTTGGCGAGCGCCATGGCGATCATGACGCGCTGGCGCTGCCCGCCGGAGAGCTGGTGCGGATAGGCGTCGAGCCGGCCGGCCGGGTCGGGAATGCCGACCTTCCCGAGCAGGGCGATGGTTCTTGTGCGTGCGGCCTCGACCGACATGCCCCTGTGCAGGATCAGCGTCTCGGCCACCTGCTGCCCGATCGTGTGCAGCGGGTTCAGCGAAGTCATCGGCTCCTGGAAGATGATGGTGATGGCATTGCCGCGCACCCGCCGCATGGCCGCATCGTCGGCGGCGAGCAGATCCTCGCCCTTGAACAGGATACGACCAGAGGGGTGCGAGGCAGCGGGATAGGGCAGCAGCTTCATCACCGACAGGGCGGAGACGGACTTGCCCGAACCGGACTCTCCCACGATGGCGACCGTCTCGCCGCGGTTCACGTCGAAGGAGATGCGGTCGACGGCCAGCGTCTCCCGACCCGCCTGCCGGAAGGCGACGGAGAGGTTCTCGACCGAGAGAAGGGGGGTGGCGTTCATGGCGTCTCGGACAGGCGTGCGATGAAATCAACGAGCATCTCGTCGAAGGGCGTTACAATGCGCAGGCCCGCCAAGGTCGGAAGCCGGGTGTCATTGGTGACGAGCCAGCCGACCTCCGCGAGTTGGGCCGTGGCGAGATGGATAGCGTCCGGCAGCTTGAGGCGGGGATGCCGTGCACGCAGTCGGGCCGCCGCCTCGAGCGTCTCCGGGTCGACGCCCCTGACGACGATTCCGGGGAAGCCGCCCCCCAGGAGATTGCGATAGCTTTGGATCGTAGCGCCCTGGCCGAAACGCAGGGGCACGACCAGCGTCTCGCTCAGCGTCAGCATGCTGGTGATCGCAGTGCAGCGTTCATCCATTGCGGCGTCGAGCAATGCACCCGCCGCACCGATCCTCTCGGCAGCGCCCTCGACCGCCATGATGAAGACGTTGGAGTCGCAATAGAAGCGACGAGCCATCAACGGCGCGACCACCGCACCGGCGGTTCGCCCTCCGCGTCGCGGATCCAGCGGACCACGTCCACAACCTCTTGCGTGCTCTCGTAGGGCTTGAATCCGGGCTGCGCGAGAATGCGCGCGCGCATCTCGGCGAGGCTCTCGCGTCGGGCCGATGGCTCCGTCTCGATGCGCAGCGTGACGTGACTGACGTCGCCAAGCTCCCTGCGGAGATCTTCCGGCAGCTGGCTTACCGGATAGTGTGGTTTGACGATCTCGTTCATGGCGCCAGCCTATCATACCCTTACGCGAAGGTCTTTCGCGGGTCGAAGGCGTCGCGCACCGCCTCGCCGACGAAGATGAGCAGCGAGAGCATCACCGCCACCGTGCAGAAGCCCGTAAGCGCCAGCCAGGGGGCCTGCAGGTTCGACTTTCCCTGCTGCAGCAGTTCGCCGAGCGAGGGCGATCCCACCGGCAGGCCGAAGCCGAGGAAGTCGAGGGCCGTCAGCGTCATGACGCTGCCAGACAGCACGAAGGGCATGAAGGTGATGGTCGCCACCATGGCATTGGGCAGGAGGTGGCGGACCATGATGGTGGAGGAGGCGACGCCCAGCGCCCGGGCGGCGTTGACGTACTCGAAATTGCGGGCGCGCAGGAATTCCGCGCGCACCACGTTGACTAGCGTCACCCACGAGAACAACAGCAGGATGCCGAGAAGAACGAAGAAGCTCGGCGCCAGCACCGAGGAGATGATGAGCAGGAGATAGAGCGAGGGGATGGCCGTCCAGATCTCGATGAAGCGCTGGAACAGGAGGTCGGTCTTGCCGCCGGAATAGCCCTGCACGGCGCCGGCGGCGATGCCGACCACCGATGAGATGACGGTCAGGGTCAGGCCGAACAGCACGGAGATGCGGAATCCGTAGATGACGCGGGCCAGCACGTCGCGGCCCTGGTCGTCGGTGCCGAGCCAGTTCCAGTTGCCTAGCTGGCAATAGCTCGACCCTTGCGGCCGCTCGCCGCGGGGCTTCGCCTCGGCCGCCGCGCAATCCGGCAGCCTTTCGCGCTGCGCCCAGGTTGGCGCCGAGGGAAAGGGCGTCACCGGGTCCTTCACGGTGGAGGCATAGTTGTGCCGGACCAGCGGCCAGACGATGAAGGCGCGCTTTTCGTCGAAGTGGTCGAGCAGGAACGGGTCCTTGTAGTCGGCCGGGGTCTCGAACTCGCCGCCGAGCTGCTTCTCCGAATAGTTGACCAGCGCTGGAAAGAAGTTCTGCCCCTCGATGCGGATGAAGAGCGGGCGGTCGTTGGCGATCAGCTCGGCGAACAGCGTCACCACGAACAGGATCATGAAGAGACGCAGGCTCCACACGCCGCGCCGGTTGCCCCGGAAATTGGCGAGGCGGCGCTGGTTGAGCGGGGACAGGAAAGGCCGCGTCGGGACGGCGGCGGCCTGACGCAGGGCGGCGGCGCTCATGTCAGACCTCCCGCGCCTCGAAGTCGATGCGCGGATCGACCCAGGTGTACATGAGGTCGGAGATGAGGTTCACGACGAGGCCGACGAGGGAGAAGATGAAGAGCGTGGCGAAGACGACGGGATAGTCGCGGTTCAGCACGCTCTCGAAGCCGAGCAGGCCGAGCCCGTCGAGCGAGAAGATCGTCTCGATCAGCAGCGATCCCGTGAAGAAGGCATGCACGAAGGCCCCGGGAAATCCGGCGATGACGATGAGCATCGCATTGCGGAAGACGTGTCCGTAGAGCACCTGGTTCTCGTCGAGCCCCTTGGCGCGGGCCGTCATCACGTACTGCTTGCGGATCTCGTCGAGGAACGAATTCTTAGTCAGCAGCGTGATGGTGGCGAAGGCGCCGAGCGCCATGGCGGTGAGCGGCAGGGCGAGGTGCCAGAGATAGTCGACGATCTTCTGGCCGGACGACAGCTCTGCCCAGTTGTCCGACCACAGGCCGCGCAGCGGGAACCAGTCGAGGAACGATCCGCCCGCGAACAGCACGATCAGGAGGATGGCGAACAGGAAGCCGGGGATCGCATAGCCGACCACGATGACCGCCGAGGTCCAGACGTCGAAGCGCGAGCCGTCCTGCATCGCCTTGCGGATGCCGAGCGGGATGGAGACGA
>CAZEZD010000239.1:0-5017 GCA_964516115.1 uncultured Hyphomicrobiales bacterium | reverse complement strand
CGATGTCGGCGTGCCGCTGGTCTCGCTGCTCTCCTGGTACGTGCCGGACTATGCCCCCGACGCCCTGCCGCCGGAGCTCAGCAGCCTGCCCGCCGTGAAGCCGGGTTCGCGCGGCATCCAGGGGGCGACGGCGTGAGCGCGCCCGCGCCGACGGACGAGCTCCCGCCCTCGCGGACGCGCCTCCTCGTCGGGCTCTTCGTCATCGTGGTCGGCCTCGTGGTCCTCGCCCCCAACGCCTGGCCGGTGCTGCGGCACTGGCAGGCGAGCGGCGGCGAGGCGGTGACCGCCCGCTGGGTGACCTCGGAGACGGCCACCTCGTCGCGCGACACGGTGGGCGTGCCGGTCTTCGTCTTCGAGCGGCGCATCGGCCCGATGCTGCAGGAGTGCCGCGTGCCGCTGGTCCAGTACCGCCACGCCCCCGGCGGCCGGCCTGTCCGCGAGACGCTGCGCGTCGTGCCGGGCGCGCGCTGCGAGGACATCGTCATCCTCGACGATTTCCCGCGCGAGCGGCTGCCGCTGATTCTGCTCGGCCTCCTCGTGACCCTCGGCGGCCTCGCGCTGACCTGGATCGCGGTGCGGAGGGCGCCGGCGTGATCATCGGCATCGGCTCCGACCTTTGCGACATCCGGCGCATCGAGAAGTCGCTGGAACGGCACGGCGAGCGCTTCACGCGCCGGCTGTTCACCGATGTCGAGCGGGCGCGGGCGGAGGGCCGGGCGCAGCCCGCGGCGACCTACGCCAAGCGCTTTGCCGCCAAGGAGGCCTGCTCCAAGGCGCTCGGCACCGGCATCTGGCGCGGCGTCTTCTGGAAGGACATGGGCGTCGCCAATATGCCCTCGGGACAGCCGACCATGATCCTCACCGGCGGCGCGCTGGAGCGGCTGAACGCCATCACACCGGCCGGTCACGAGGTGATCATCCATCTGACGATCACCGACGATTTTCCGATGGCGCAGGCCTTCGTCATCCTCGAGGCGCGCCCGGTTCGTTGAGCCTGCCCGATGAACCGACGTTCATCGGCCCGCCATGGCTGCGACACCGTTCATTCAGAGCGGGTTCAGCACGGAACTTCTAGGGTCCCTCAACGTTTGACAGGGGAAGCTTGAGGTCGAGGCGCGTCGCGCCACGGGCTCCCAGGCAAACGGAAAGGGGCATTGTCATGCTTTCCAATAAGTTCAAGGCCACTGTCGCGGCGTTCGTCGTCGCCGCCAGTGTCGCAGCCGTCGCCGCTCCCGCCGAGGCCCAGTATCGCCGCCATCGTGGCGACCGCGGTGCCGCCATCGGCGCGGGCATCGCGCTCGGCGTCATCGGTCTCGGCGCGGCGGCGATTGCCGCCGACCAGCGTCGCCAGGCCTATGATGACTACTACGGTCCGGGTTACGGCTATTACGGCCGTCCGGGCTACTATTACGAGGCGCCGCCGCGCGTCTATTACCAGGAGCCGCGCCGGGCCTACCGCCGTGGTCCGGCCGTGGACGACCGCTACCCCCACACGTTCCGCGAATATCAGTGACCACGGAACGCCGGTTCCCGGCATGACGACGGCCCCCTCGCGGGGGCCGTTTTCATCTCAGCCGGCCAGCGTCAGCACCAGCGGGATGGTCAGGACCGCGATCAACGTCTGCACGGTCAGGATCTCCGCCATCAGCGGCGCGTCGCCGCCCATCTGGCGCGCGAGGATATAGGAGCCGGAGGCGGTCGGCATGGCGGCCGACAGGATGGCTACCTGCAGCGCAACACCGGAGACGCCGAGAAGCATGGCGATGCCGCCAGCCATGGCGGGCATCAGCGCCAGCTTCAGCACGGTGGTGATCCAGGTGATGGCGCGCGGCTTCAGGGCGGCCTTCACGTCGAGGCCTGCGCCGACCAGCAGCAGGCCGGTGCCCAGCGCCGCCGCGCCGAGGATGTCGCCGAAGCGCATGGCGATGACCGGCAGCGGGAAGCCGATCATGTTGATGATGATGCCGATCCCCGACGACCAGACGAAGGGATTGGTGATGATGGCCTTGAGCGTCGGACCGAGCACGATCGGCTTGTCCTGCGCATAGTGCTGCAGCATGACGACGGCGAGCACGTTGAGCAGCGGGATCATCGCCGCCACCGAGATGGCGGTCAGCGTCAGCCCGACCTGGCCGTAGAGCGCGCCGGCCGTGGCGATGGCGACGAAGGAGTTCCACCGCGTCGCGCCCTGGAACACCGAGGTGAAGGCCGGGCCGTCCATGCCGAGCGTGCGCGCCAGCAGCGGGCGCAGCGCCAGAAGGATCACCGTCATGCAGAGGATGCCGGCGATCAGCGCGAATCCCATGGCGACGACCGGCACGCTGCGCAGGTCCGCCTTCGCCATGGTCATGATGATCATGGCCGGGAAGAAGACGTAGTAGGTGGCGCGTTCGAGCCCGCGCCAGCCGGCCTCCTCCATCAGCGGCATCGCCTTCAGCCAGGCGCCAAGCACGATGATGAGGAAGACCGGGGTGAGGCTGGCGATGATGGGGAACATGGCGGAACCGGCGGCGGGGGAGGCGTCTTGCATCACGATGCGGCCCGGCGCGCAACCGTGCCGGATGCATGAGGGGTCGGCCCCGGCCGGCTATTTCTCCAGGAAGTCGAAGTCGCAGCCTTTGTCGGCCTGGGTCACGTGGTCGAGATAGAGCTTCTTGTAGCCGCGCTGGCGCTGCCGCATGTGCTTCGGCTTCCGCCACGCCTTGCGGCGCAGCGCCAGTTCCTCCTCCGACACGAGCAGGTCGACCCGCCGGTTGGGCACGTCGAGGCTGATGCGGTCGCCGGAGCGCACAAGAGCGAGCGGCGAGCCCTCGGCGGCCTCCGGCGTGACATGGAGGACGATGGTGCCATAGGCGGTGCCGGACATGCGGGCATCCGAGATGCGGATCATGTCGGTGACGCCCTGTTGCGCCAGTTTCTTCGGGATCGGCAGCAGCCCGGCCTCCGGCATGCCGGGGTGGCCCTTCGGCCCGGCATTGCGCATGACGAGGATATCGTCGGCGGTGACGTCGAGGTCGGGATCGTCGATGCGGTTGGTCATGTCCTCGACGTCCTCGAAGACCACGGCGCGGCCAGTATGGACCATCAGCTTCGGCGTCGCCGCCGCCGCCTTGATCACCGCCCCGCCGGGCGCCAGCGAACCCCGAAGCACGGCGTGCGCGCCGGTCTTCTTCAGGGGCTGGCCGAGCGAGCGGATGATCGTCTGGCCCGGCACCTGCTCGGCGCGGTCCACCCAGTCGCCGAGCCTTTCGCCGGTGACGGTTGGCGCGTCGAGGTCGAGATGCTCCTTCAGTTCCTGCAGCAGGCGGGGCATGCCCCCCGACCAGTGGAAATGCTCCATGTAGTTGGAACCGGCGGGCTTCAGGTCGAGCAGCACCGGCACCTCGCGGCCGAGCCGGTCGAGTTCATCCAGATCCCACGTCAGGCCCAGCCGGCCGGCGATGGCGGCGAGATGCACCACCGCATTGGTCGAGCCGCCGATGGCCTGCAGCACCACCATGGCATTGCGCAGCGAGGCCTGCGTGATGACGTCCTTCGGCCGCCGACCGGCGGCAGCCATCTTCACCGCCTCGCGGCCGGAGGCCTCCGCCGCGCGGATGCGGTCGGCGTGGGTGGCGGGAATGGTGCCGGTATGGGGCAGGGCCATGCCGAGCGCCTCGGTGAGGCAGCCCATGGTCGAGGCCGTGCCCATGACCATGCAGGTCCCGACGGTGGGCGCGAGGCGCTGCGACACCGCCTCGATCTCAGCCGCGTCGATCGTGCCGGCCCGGTGCATGGCCCAGAGGCGGCGGCAGTCGGTGCAGGCGCCGAGCACCTCGCCCTTGTAGTGGCCGACCAGCATGGGCCCTGTGATGAGCTGGATCGCCGGCACATCGGCGGAGGCGGCGCCCATCAGCTGCGCCGGCACGGTCTTGTCACAGCCGCCGATCAGCACGACGGCATCCATCGGCTGGGCCCGGATCATCTCCTCGGTGTCGATGGCCATGAGGTTCCTGAGGAACATCGAGGTCGGGTTGGAGAAGCTCTCGTGGATCGAGACGGTCGGGAAGGCGAAGGGCAGGCCGCCCGACAGCATGACGCCGCGCTTCACCGCCTCGACCAGTTGCCGGACGTTGCCGTGGCAGGGATTGTAGTCGGAATAGGTGTCGGTGATGCCGATGATCGGCCGGTCGAGCGCATCGTCCGAGAAGCCCGCCGCCTTGATGAAGGCCTTGCGCAGGAACAGCGAGAAGCCGGGGTCGCCATAGGCGGTGAGTCCCTTGCGCATGCCGCGCGGCGCCTTGGATCTGCTGGTCGGGCTTTTCGCCATGGTTGTTGTCCTCCCCTGGAATCGCACCAAAGCACGGAGCGGCGCGTTGCGGGAGGGTTCCTGCCGAAGGCCAGTCGCGCGCAAGGCGCTCGTCGGCGCCTGTCTGTCTCAGCGGCTGCCCTGGTCGGCCAGCGCGCGCTCGACCGTCTCAGGGGCGTGGTCGATGACCCTGAGCAGATTGACCGCGATGCGGTCGGGCCGGCGCCGCTTCTGTTCCCAGTCCCTCACGGTCGCCGCCGACAGCCCGAAGCGCTTGGCGAATTTGTCCTGGGACAGCTTGAGCCGCTTGCGAATGGCTGCGACATCGATGTCCTCGGCCTCGTAGCGTCTGCCAGGAGTCATTTCGCCGCGGGCGATCGCAAGAGCTTCCGTTGCGCTCTGGACAAGTCGCGATCCGAGTTTCGACATATCGACCTATCTCCTTGCCGGCCGTGCTTTGTAGCTCGCCGCGATCGTGGGCAGGATGCTCGCGAGTTCGTTGTGTTCGGCCTTCGAAAGGTTGGCCTTCTCGCCCTTGCCGTAGATCGCGAGAAGGAAGACCGGCACGTCATCCCCGCCGAAGTAGTGGATGGTCCGGTATCCGCCGCTCTTTCCCGACCCGGGGCGGGCGAAGCGCATCTTGCGTGCGCCCCCGGACCCCGGACCCCGGAATGAGATCGCCACCCAGCGGATCGGCCGCAATGACGGTGGCAATGTGCTGCAGTTCCT
>CAZEZD010000238.1:0-5020 GCA_964516115.1 uncultured Hyphomicrobiales bacterium | reverse complement strand
GTGCGGCACCAGCCGGTCTATGCCGCTGATGCCTCCGAGCGGGTCGGCGCGCGGCAGGCGGCATCGGCCACGGCGCGCGCCGCGCCCCGCGCGCCCTCGACACGGCCGGCCACGAACCGCACCTTCAAGGGATCCTGAGGTCGGGGCGGGTCAGACCTTCGCGAGATCGAGGAAGCAGCGCCCGTCGCGGTCCTCGACATCGACGATCCACAGGTCGGGATCGTAGCGCGCCTCGCGCGCCAGTTTCTCGGTCACCCGCATCTCCTCGACGAAGACCTCCGGCCAGGCCGGCACGAAGAGCCGATCGGCAGGACGCCCCTCGTCGAAGGCCGACTGCGGCGCCTGCAGGTAGAGCGCGACCAACCGGTCGGCGGCGCGGGAGACGGTCACCGCGATGGCACCCGCCTCGGCGGCGCCGCGGCGGCGCAGGGTGGCAAAGCCACCCTCGAGGCCGACCCTGCGGATGAAGGCCGAGATCCAGAAGTCGGAGGTGACCCGCATCAGCGGCGGGCTTGGCCCGTATCGGCGGCGATGAGGTCGCCGATCGAGCGGTCGCGCGGGGCCTGCTGCGGCCGGGCGGCCGGCACGGCGCGCGGGTCGCGGGACAGGAGATCGGCGATGTTCTGCGGCCCCTGCGGCGCGCGGGCGGCGGGAGCCGGGGCTGCCGGACGGGCGGCGGCCTGGGCCGGACCGCCGCGCTTCAGCCGCGCCAGCAGGGCCTCTGTGGCCTCGCCGGTCGGCGCCATGCGGGCATCGGCCTCGAACTTGCGGATGGCGGCCTCGGTCTTCGGGCCGGTCAGGCCGTCGATGGTGCCGTCATAGAGGCGGCGGCGCTGCAACTCGCGCTGCACGTCGGCGACGATCTCCGAACGCAGCCGGCCGGCCGGCTGGGAGGCGGGCGAGGCGGCCGGGGCGGCCTCGGTCTGGCGTGCCGTGATGCTCGCCGTCTGCTGCACGTCGGCGGGACGCGCGACGGGCACCGGGGCCGGCCGGATGACGGCGGTGGCGAACAGCGGCGCGGGATGAGGTCCAGACTGGCGCACCAGGGCGTTGGCGACGATGCCGGCGGCGATGAAGCCCATCAGCGCCAGCGCGATCCGGTCGCCGGGATGCTGCCCCATGATCCGGCGCCAGAGCGAGACGCGCGGCGCCGCGTCGTCCCTGTCATGCGCGGCGCGCCCACGGCGGGGACGCAGATCCTCGTCGTCATAGGTCGCGTCACGCAATTTTCCGTCCCTCCTGGATGGCGTCCGGCCGGAGCGCGGCGGGCGCCCGGGCGAGCGGCAGCGGCTCGACCACGCCGTGGCCCTCACAGTCGATGGGCATGCGCAGGGTCACCCGCGTGCCGCGTCCGACCGCCGAGGTGACCTCGATGCGGCCGCCGTGCAGTTCGGCGAGGCCCTTCACCACCGACAGGCCGAGGCCGGTGCCGTCATAGGGCCGGTCGTAGCTGGAGCGGGCCTGGAAGAACGGGCTGCCGAGGCGAGGCAGGTCCTTGGCCGCGATGCCGATGCCGGTGTCGCTGACCGACAGCGACAGCCACGAGCCGTCGCGGCGCAGGCCGATCGTGACGGAGCCGCCCGGCTTGGTGAACTTGACCGCGTTGGAGACGAGGTTGAGCAGGATTTGCCGGTAGGCGCGCTTGTCGCCGACCACCTCGTCCACGCCGGACGCGGGTTCGGCGGTGAGCAGGACGCCGCCGGCCGAGGCCTTGAGCTCCATCATCTGCACGCACTGGGCGATCAGCGGCGGCAGGGCGAAGGGCTCGGGCGTGATCTCGAAATGGCCGCTCTCGATCTTCGACATGTCGAGGATCGAATTCACCAGGTTGAGCAGGTGCTCGCCGGAATCACGGATCAGGGTCGCGTATTCGTGGCGGCGCGCCTGGTCGAGGCGCATGTCCTCCTCGTGCATCAGCATTTCGGAGAAGCCGTTGATGGCGTTCAGCGGCGTGCGCAGCTCATGGCTGACATTGGCGAGGAAGCGGCCGCGCGCCTCGTTGGCGCGGTCGGCCTCATCGCGGGCCGCCTCGACGGCGGCCTCGTGGATCTTGCGCTCGGAGACGTCGCGCAGCACCGAGACGACCTGCTGGTTCTCGCCCGGCAAGGTCAGCGGCCGGGTGCGCATCTCGACCCAGATGAAACGTGGCTCGCCGCCCTCGCCGGTCTCGCGGCGCAGGCGGAACTCGGCGGCGGCCTCGATCCGGCGCGAGGAGGCGATCGACAGGGCGCTCAGATAGACCGGCCGGTCGGCGACATGGACGCGGTCGAACAGGCCCTG
The DNA here is from genome assembly GCA_964516115.1 of uncultured Hyphomicrobiales bacterium. GTDB lineage: Bacteria > Pseudomonadota > Alphaproteobacteria > Rhizobiales > Phreatobacteraceae > Phreatobacter. The sequence continues at coordinate 2,740 of CAZEZD010000238.1, read as the reverse complement.
GCCGTGCAGGCCGTAGGACGGCGCGCCGACGACGCGCTCGGCGGCCGGAGAGGCGAAGACCACGGCTCCGTTGGGACCATGGCAGGTGATGAGGTCGGTCATGTTCTCGGCCAGCAGCCGATAGCGCTGTTCGCCGACCGAATGGATCTCCTCGCCGGCGCGGCTCACCATGACGGCCGAGAGGGCAAGGCCCAGCGCGTAGATCACGGCGGTTGCGACCGAGATGAAGGAGGCAAGGCCCAGCATCCCGACCTCGAGGCCCGCGGCGGGCAGCCAGCCGGCCTGGTGCGCCACGGCGATCAGCGCCACGGCGGAAACGACCATCGCGCCGGCGGCGGTCACGACGCGGCGCGATCCCGACAGGACGGCTTCCGCCGGGACCAGGGCGAACCAGATGACGGCGAATGAGGTCAGCCCGCCGGAGAGGAAGGCGATGAGGCCGACGATTCCGGTGAGGGCCGCCGCCGACAACAGATGCGCCTGCTCATAGGCGCCGGTGCGCGACAGATAGAAGGCGATGGCGATGGGCAGGACCAGCCAGCCGAACGCGATGGCCTCGACCGGGCCGGGAACGCCGAGAAAAGCCAGATAGAGCGGCAGCGCCGAGAGCGCGATCAGGCCCGGCACGAGGCGGGTGGCGATGAAGGCCCTGTGGCGGGTGAAGACGACGGGATCCACCGTCGCGGCCGGATGCACCAGGCCGTCGAGATAGGACCTCACCGAACCGATCAACGCGCTTTCACGCAACGCACTCACCCCGACACGCGGCATCCGCCGTTCTCAATGCCGAAACGATCGCACCGCCGCGTGAAGGAAACGCTAAGTCGGCAGAGGGCAGCGGGGGCAAAACCGGCGACACCGCCGTTTTGCGCGCCATGGTGAAGAAAGCCTTGCCGCCGCCAGCCCGGACCGGCCGGTGCGATTTGCATAAACCTTAACCGGAATTGAGACCGGTTTCCGGCGGATTCACCTTGTCCGCCAAGGCCCTGTTCATGGGTCGCGGACATGATTGCGGCAACCGGAGCGGTGCCCTCGAGGCGACAACGACCGCCCGGATACAGGGCTCCAACGACCGGAAACGGCGTCATGTCATTCCTCCTCAAGGCCGCCTTCTGGCTCGGCCTCGTCTTCTACGTGTTGCCGCCTTCGGCCCCAGCGCCGCAGACGGCGTCCAGCGACCTGCCGACCGGCGGCCAGGTGGCGAGCGCGGTGATCCGCGGCGCCGCGCAACTGTGCCGCGACCATGCGGAGACCTGCGCCCGCGGCGTCGGCATGGTCACGGATACGGCCCAGCGCGAACTGATCGGCACCGCCGCTCCGACCGCACAGGACACGCTGACCCCGGCGGACCTGCAGGTGCCGTTCGGCGGCGTCCAGGCCCCGGCCGGCAATGCGCCGCTCAGGGCGCCGATGCCGCCGCGCCGGCCAGCCTGAGGCCGCGATTCCCGAGGGCTTTGTTTCAGGGTCGGACCGGACTATATCCGGCACTATGACCAGCCTCACCGTGCCCTCGATCGACGAGATCAAAGACGCCTTCGCCCTGATCGACGACTGGGAGGAGCGCTACCGCTATCTCATCGAGATCGGCAAGCAGATGCCGGCCCTGAAGCCGGAAGAGCGCAACGAGGACAACCGGGTGCGCGGCTGCGCCAGCAATGTCTGGCTGGTGACCCATATCGACCATCCCGGCGCCGACGCGGTGCTGCGCTACGAGGGCGAGAGCGACGCCCATATCGTCAAGGGGCTCGTCGCCCTGACGATGGCTTATTATTCCGGCCGCCCGGCGAAGGAGATTGTCGGCGACGACGCCTTCGACCTGTTCCGCTCCTTCGGCCTTGAGCAGCATCTCACCCAGCAGCGCTCCAACGGCGTGCGCTCGATGATCGACCGCATCCGCCGCGACGCCCAGCGGGCCATGGCCGCCTGATCAGCCGGCAAGCGTCGGCGCCAGCCCGGAGAGGTCGGGCAGCGTCGCTACCGGGTCGGCGCCGGGATACTCATTCGGCATGCCGGTGCGATTGACCCAGACCGGGACGAAGCCGAAAGCCGCCGCCCCCGCCACGTCCCACCGGTTCGACGAGACGAAGACCATCTCGCCGGGCTGGCCGACGCCGACGCTGCCCATGGCATGGCGATAGACGGCGGGAACCGGCTTGTAGGCGCCGACACCTTCCACCGTCACGACATGGTCGATCAGGGCCCCGATGCCGGCAGCGGCGATGGCCGCATCCACCATCTCCTGCGTGCCGTTGGTGAAGATCGCGGTGGACTTGCCGGCGGCCTTCAGCCGGCCGAGGGCGGGGGCGACGTCGGGATAGGCGTCGAGGGTGCGATAGGCGTCGAGCAGCGCCTGGCGCAAGGCCGGGTCGGCGACGCCGTGGCGCGCCAGCGCGAAATCGAGGCCGCGTCCGGTCAGGGTCCAGAAATCCTCGAAGCCGCCCATCAGCGTGGTGATCCACGAATATTCGAGCTGCTTGGCGCGCCAGAGCTGCGAGACCGGCTCGGCGAGCGGCCCGAGCGGAGCGCCGGCTCTCTGCACGGCGGAATGGACGTCGAACAGCGTCCCGTAAGCGTCGAACATGAAGGTGCTGGCCGGCATGATGTCTCTCCCTCCTGGTGAGCTTCGACCTGTCAGGCCGGCAAGGCAAGGCGGCGCGATCCATCGCCGCGGCGCGCGGCTGGGATCGGGACTGTCGGTAATTTTGTGTACGGCGGCCATTATGGATCCTGAGGAGGATCA
>CAZEZD010000237.1:1609-5033 GCA_964516115.1 uncultured Hyphomicrobiales bacterium | reverse complement strand
CGAGGCGAGCTTGGGCAGGATGATCGTGTCGATGCCCATCTCGCGCGCCAGCGCCGTGATATGCGCGGCGGTTGCGCCGCCGGCGCCGACCAGGACGAAATCGCGCGGATCGTAGCCGCGCTCCACAGAGACGCGGCGGATGCCGTTCACCATGTTGTTGTTGACGATGGTGAACATGCCGTAGGCCGCCTGCTCGATCGACAGGCCGAGCGGATCGGCCACCTTCGTCATCGCCTTGCGCGCCTTGGCGAGGTCGAGCGGCAGCTTGCCGCCGAGCAGGCCGTCGGGATTGAGGTAGCCGAGCACCAGATTGGCGTCGGAGGTCGTCGGCTCGGTGCCGCCCTGGCCGTAGCAGGCCGGGCCCGGCTCGGAACCCGCCGACTGCGGGCCGACCTGGATGATGCCGAGCGAGTCGATCCAGCCGATCGAGCCGCCGCCAGCCCCAAGCGTTTCCACCTGGATCATCGGCACGCCGATGCGGTAGCGCAGGAAGTCGATGTTCTTGTTGAGGTTGGTCTGACCGTCCTTGGTCAACGTGATGTCGAACGAGGTGCCGCCCATGTCGACGGTGATCACGTTCTTCTTCTTGAACGGCGCGGCGACGTAGAGCCCTGCCTGCGGCGCCGAGGCCGGGCCGGAGTTGATGGCGTAGACGGAGCGGTCGGTCATCACCTGGCCGATGGCGAGGCCGCCGTTGGACTGGAAGTAGCGGACCGGTTGCTTCGCCCCGAGCGAGCGGAAATAGGCGTCGACCGCGGCGACGTACTTGCGCATCACCGGCGCCAGGTAGGCGTTGACCACGGCCGTCGAGGTGCGGGTGTACTCGCGCACCTGCGGGTAGAGTTCCGAGCCCACCGTCAGGATCGCGTCGGGCATCATCTCGCGCACGATCTCGGCGGCGCGGCGCTCGTGCGCCGTGTTGAGCACCGACCAGACGAAGGAGATCGCGACGGTCTCGATGCCTTCCTTCAGGAACAGGTCGCAGGCGGCGCGGACGTCCTCCTCCTGCATCGGCGTGCGTACCGAGCCGTCGGAGAGCACGCGCTCGCGCACGCCCTTGCGCAGGTAGCGCGGCACCAGCATGGTCGCCGCCGGGTATTCCGGATCGTAGCGGAAGCCGTCTTCCTTGTGGCCGTTGCGGATCTCGATCGAGTCCTCGTGGCCGGCGGTGCAGATCAGGCCGGTCTTGCCGCCGCGATGCGTGATCAGCGCGTTGAGGCCGACCGTCGTGCCGTTGATGCACAGGTCGCAGTTGGAGACCACGTCGGCCGCCGGCACGCCGAGGCTCTCCGAGATCAGCTTGAGGCCGTTCTCGATGGCCTTGGTCGGATCCGACGGCGTCGACAGGGCCTTGAACAGCCTGACCTGGCCGCTGTCGCGGTGGGCGATGACGAAGTCGGTGAAGGTGCCCCCGGCGTCGATGCCGAGGCGATAGTTGGTCTTCATGGTCATGGCCTCCTTACGCCGCCTTGCGCAGCCGCTTGGTCGCGGCCATGTCGACTTCGAGCGTCTCGCCGTCCTTGATGACGACGCCGTAGTCGCGCCTTGCGCCCTCGATCGAGACGAGCCCGTTCCTGACGTCCCAGACCACCTTGTCGATCGGCCGCTCCAGCGGATTGCCGTAGCCGCCGCCGCCCGGATTCATGTTGGTGACGGTCTCGCCCGGCTTGATAGTCTCCATGATGTTGGTGCGCATCACGTCGACCTTGCCCGACTTCTTCAGCTCGACCCGGCCGACCTTCTCGTCGACCATCGCCGAGCCGGCGCCGGCCGCGCCCATGGCCGGAATGCGCCGGCCCTCGCCGAAGCCGATGCACATCATCTCCTTGTCGAGCGGCTCGACCTCCCAGGCCGTACCCGAACCGCCGCGGAACTTGCCGGCGCCGCCGGAGTCGGTCATCAGCGCGTAGCGGTGGATGATGATCGGGTAGGAGTATTCGAGCAGTTCGACGTCGCCCGAGGTCAGAGCGCCGAAGCAGCACTCCGGCCCGACTGCGTGCCAGCCGTCCTGCTGCGGGGTAGCGCCGCCGCCGGAAATGATGGTGGCCAGCACCATCGTCACGAACTCCTCGTTGGTGCGCGTGTCCCAGCCGGCGATGTTGAGGCCGTTGGCATGGCCCCAGCTCGCCGCCACCTTCGACGGCATCGCCTTCTCGAAGGCCAGCCGCACGGCGTCCGTCAGCGTCTCCATCGGCGTCGTCGTGCAGTTCATGTGCGGCGCCGGTTCTTGCGCGTTGCAGATCGTGCCCTTCGGCCCGAAGTCGACGCTGACGCAGCGGTAGAGGCCCTCGTTGTAGGGAGGCGGCAGCGCCGCGAACATCATCAGGCCGAGATAGACGCCCGAGTGCGAGTTCCCTTCGTAGGAATTGATGAAGTACGGGATCTGCGGCGGGCTGGAGATGACGATGTGGCAGGTGTCCTTCTTGATCGTCACCGTCGCCTTGATCTCGAAGTCGCCGAAGCCGTGGCCGGCGTCCTCGAGCACCGCGACGCCCTCATAGGTGCCGTCTGGCACGGTGCGGATCAGATCGCGCATGTGCCGGTCGGCCATGTCGAGCAGTTCATCGATACAGACGTCGACGGACTCCTTGCCGTACTTGTCGAGCATGGCGATCAGGTTGCGCTCGCCGACCTGGCAGGCGCCGATCAGCGCGTTGAAGTCGCCTTCCTGGTCGCGCCGGGCGCGCAGGTTGGTGAAGATCATGTTGAGGATGTCGTTGCGCGGCTTGCCGCGGTCCCAGATCTTGATCGGCGGGATGCGCAGGCACTCGGCGTAGATCTCCTTCGCCGCCGGGTTGTAGCCGGCCGGCACCGGGCCGCCAATGTCGGTCAGATGGCCCTTGCACACCGTCCAGTAGACCAGCTCGCCCTTGTAGAAGACGGGCTTGTACATGCAGGTGTCGATGGCGTGGCTGCCGCCGAAGGCCGGGTCGTTGTGCAGGAACAGGTCGCCTTCGTGGATGTCGCCCTCGAAGAACTTCGCCACCGCCTTCATCGCCGGGATCAGCGAGCCGAGGTGGATCGGGATGTCCTGGCCCTGGAGGATCATCTCCGGGCGCGCGTTGAACAGCGCCGTCGAATAGTCGTGGGCGAGGTTGAACACCGATGAACGCGCCGTCTTCTCCAGCGACAGCGTCATCTCGCGCTGGGTCGTCTCGAGGACGCCGCGCACCACCGACAGGGTGATCGGGTCGACCTTGAGCGCCGGACGCTTCGGCTTGGCGCGGGCTGCTGCCGTCTTCGCCTTCTTTGCGGGGCGGGCCTTGGGCATAGGCTGCTTCCTCCTCTTGCTTCGTGAGGGCCGGCGGACCGGCCGCGGGCGGCGGCAACCATGTCCGCAGCCTGTCATCGTGCAGGGTAGCGACGCGTTCGAAGCCGTGTCTTTGCATGGGAGGCACGGCAGTTTGTCCGCCAGCGCACAGGG
>CAZEZD010000237.1:301-1599 GCA_964516115.1 uncultured Hyphomicrobiales bacterium | reverse complement strand
ACAGGGCGCCATATCGCATTTACAGCCTTGCTCAAACGTGCCTAGATTTGCTGTCAGAGGAGGTTTCCGGGACCGTGAAGAGTTCGATCATCACCACCCGAGGCATCGATCCTGCCAACCGCAGCCGGCACTGGCACGAGGCGATCGCCAACACCTATTTCCCGCTCGACCTCGAGTTCGGGAACCCGGCATCCTTCACCGGCGAACTGGTCAACTGGCAGCTGGGCGACGTCTCGATCTCGCGCCTCCAGTCGCAGTCGCTGCAGTACCGCCGCCTGCCGAAGCACCTTCGGCCGGAGCGCCGCGAGGAGTTTCTGGTCACGATACCGGCGCGGGCCGAAATCCAGTTCAGCCAGTGCGGCCGCGAGGTCCGCTGCAATCCCGGCGGCTTCATCCTCGAGCGCAGCGACGAGCCCTACGTGTTCAGCCATTCCGAGACGGCCGACATGTGGGTGCTCAAGGTCGATGCCTCCGCGCTCGGCGCGCGCATCCGCCAGCCCGACCGCTTCTGCTCCTACCAGTTCGACGCCACCAACGGCGCCAGCGCGCTGTTCGTCGACATGCTGCATCTCATCCCGCGCCGCTACGAGGCGATGAACGAGGAGGTCTGCGCCACCGTCGGCCGCCAGCTCATGGACCTTCTCGCCCTGGCGCTGGAGACCGACGAGCGCACGCTGACCAGCCACGGCTCGGCCGTGCGCGCTTCGCACCTCACCCGCATCGACGAATTCCTGCGCCGGCACCTTCACGATCCCGAGCTCGATCCGCAGAAGGTGGCGCGGGGATGCGGCATCTCGGTGCGCTACCTGCACGAACTGCTGCGCGACACCAACCAGACGCTCGGCCAGTGGATCCGCGACCAGCGGCTCGCCGCCGCCCGCGAGAAGCTGCGCGACGCCAACGGCGGCGACTCCATCGCCCAGGTCGCCTACCGCTACGGCTTCTCCGACCACGCGCAGTTCTCGCGCGCCTTCAAGGCGCAGTTCGGCATCTCGCCGAAGGACTACCGGCAGCAGCAGGCCCGCCGCGACAACTGAACCGCATCCTGCCTCGACGCAGAAAGGAGGCCGGTGGCGACGCCACCAGCCTCCGTCATTGTCGGATCCTGCCTTTTTCGCGACAGTTGCGGCGGCCGCGGGGCGACCACCGCGCCGTCAGGCGGCGAGCGCTTCGCGCACCTTCGCCAGCAGCGCCTTGCCGTCGCGCCGGGCGGCGAGCGCCTGGCCCATCGTCACCTCGACGAAGCGCGACGGCGTGTGCGGCTGTAACTGCCCGATCAGGTCCATGTCGGCGGAGAT
>CAZEZD010000237.1:0-291 GCA_964516115.1 uncultured Hyphomicrobiales bacterium | reverse complement strand
CAACTGTCGACGATGTTGGACGGGTCCGAGCCTGCGCCGAAGGGCTGCTCGCGCCGCTCGAATTCCAGCGGCTTGCCGCCGCGGAAACGGTAGCCCATGCGGTCGGCTTCGGGCGCCACCTTCCAGGTGTCGGCGAAGAACTGGCGGCCGGCCTCCGCGGTGATGCGGTGCCAGTAGAGGCCGGGCAGCACCCTGAGTTCAGCCGGCTGGCCGGGCTTGCGGCGCAGCGCCTCGGGCACGCTACGGCCGGCGGCGGCGCCTTTGCCGGCGCCGACGGGCAGCTCGTCGCCC
>CAZEZD010000236.1:0-5065 GCA_964516115.1 uncultured Hyphomicrobiales bacterium | reverse complement strand
GCGAGAAGATTGCCGTCTTCGGCATCGGCGGCCTCGGCCAGACGGCCCTGCAGCTGCTCAAGGCGCTCGGAATGGGGCCGGTGATCGCCGTCGATCCCTCGCCGGAAAAGCGCAAGATCGCCGAATCCATCGGCGTCGCCGCGACGCTCGATCCGAACGCGCCGGATGCCGCCAGGCAACTCTCCGCCTTTGCCGAGGGCAAGCTTGCCGCCGCCCTCGATTTCGTCGGCGCGGAGGGCACCACGACCCTTGCCATCAACGCCTTACGCAAGGGCGGCCAACTCGTCATCGTCGGCCTGTTCGGCGGCGAGCTGCGCTATCCGCTGCCCTTCATCCCCATGCGCGCCATTTCCATCCGCGGCTCCTATGTCGGGTCGCTGAAGGAGCTGAAGGAATTCGTCGCCCTGGTTCGCAAGGTGAACCTGCCGCCGATTCCGATCGAGAAGCGGCCGATGAGCCAGGTGAACGAGGCGCTGCACGATCTGGAAGCCGGCAAGGTTGCCGGCCGCATCGTGCTGGAAGCCGAACCGGCCTGATCCGGCAGCGGTGATGGCCTATCTCGCCGGCGTCGCCGTCACGCGCTTCGGCAAGCATCCAGGCCGGGACGCGGTCGAACTGATGGAGGAGGCAGCGCTCGCTGCCCTCGCCGATGCCGGCCTGCCTCGCGAGGCGGTGGACGGCCTCATCTCGGGCTATGCCACGACCTACCCCCACCTGATGATGGGCACGGTGATGGCGGAGCGGCTCTCCATCCGGCCCCGCCATGCTCATCAGGCGCAGGCCGGCGGGGCGACCGGGGCGGTCGCCATCATTCTCGCCCGCCATCTCATCGCGGCCGGGGCCTGCCGGCATGTGCTGGTTCTGGGCGGCGAGAACCGGCTCACCGGCCAGAGCCGCGACGATGCGGTCAAGACGCTGGCCCGCGTCGGCCACCCCGTCCACGAGGTGCCGCTCGGCGCCTCCATCCCGGCCTACTACGCGCTCGTGGCGGCGCGCTACCTGCACGAGACCGGCGCCAGCGAGGCGGATCTCGCCGAGCTCGCGGTGCTGATGCGCCGCCACGCGGTGGCCCATCCCGGTGCGCAACTCACGAGGCCGATCACGTTGGCGGATGTGCTGGCCTCGAAGCCGATCGCCACGCCGCTCAAGTTCCTCGACTGCTGCCCGATCTCGGACGGTGCTGCAGCCGTGATCGTCTCGGCGGAACCATTGGCGAAGGCCTCCATCCGTCTGGCAGGATGGGGCGAGGCGCACACGCACCAGCATGTCTCGGAAATGCCCGATGACCTTGGGCGCGGCGCGAAGATCGCGGCCGCGCAGGCCTTCGACATGGCAGGTCGCAAGGCGGAGGACATGCGCCTTCTCGGGCTCTACGACAGCTTCACGCCGACACTCGCCATCTTCCTGGAGGCGCTCGGCTTCGCAACCGCGGGCAGGGCAGGGCAAGCGGCCCGCGAGGGCCGGTTCAGCCGCGATGGCGCCTCGCCTCTCAACCTCCACGGTGGCCTGATGTCCTACGGCCATCCCGGCGTCGCGGGCTTCCTCGCCCATGTGGTGGAGGTGGTGCGCCAGATGCGCGGGGAGGCCGGGAACCGACAGGTGAAGGGGCCGCCGCCACTCGCCTATTGCCACGCCGATGGCGGGGTCTTCTCCAGCCATGCCGGCTTCGTGCTGGAGCGGACGGCATGAGCGCACCGATGCTCCAGTCCTGCAGCGCCTGCGGCCATCGCTGGCAGTTCCGTCGCGCCGCCTGTCCGGCCTGCGCCGCCACCGATCCGCAGGAGGTCGAGGCCGGGGGAGGGGGTTCGGTCTGGTCGGTGACGACTGTGCTGCGCGCACCGCTGCCCGAGTTTGATGTGCCGGGCGGCTATGGCATCGCCCTCATCACCCTCGATGAGGGGCCGCGCATCATGTGCCGGGCGGAGCCGGGGCTCGCCATCGGCGACCGCGTGCGGGTGACGGTGGGCGATGACGGGCTGCCGCTGGCGACATCCACCTGAGCCGTAGTGGTTCCGGCCTGATCAGAACTTGAAGACGCTGGAGGCGGCCGACTTGCTCGCCTCCTTGGCCCCCATGTCCATCTCAAGCCGCGCGATCTCGATCTTCAGGAGCGCGATCCGCTCGGCGAGTTCGTGGACCGACAGCGCCGACAGGTCCTGACCCAGCACGTGGGCGGGCGGCTTCGGGCGCGGCTTCAGGTCGTCCTCGAACATCGTGGGCTCCTCCTCGCGGACTGGCATTGGTGTCGAGCCAAGGCTACACCGTCTCACCCCGCTCTGTCGAAACCGGATGATCCGATGACCGCCGTTCCCCCGACCATGACCGCCATCGCCATTCCCGTTCCCGGCGGACCCGAGGCGCTGGTTCCCGAGACGCGCCCGGTGCCAACGCCCGGCCCCGGCGAGGTCCTTGTCAGGATCGCTGCGGCCGGCGTCAACCGGCCGGACGTGCTGCAGCGCGCCGGGGGCTATCCGCCGCCGAAGGGCGCGTCCGACATTCCGGGTCTCGAGTTTTCCGGCGAGGTGGTGGCGTGCGGGGAGGGGGCTGCCCGATTCAAGGTCCGCGACAAGGTCTGCGCCCTCGTCTCCGGCGGCGGCTATGCCGAATATGCGGTGGTGCACGAGACCAACGCCCTTCCCGTTCCGCAGGGCCTCTCCATGGTGGAGGCGGCCGGCATCCCCGAGACCTTCTTCACCGTCTGGTCCAACGTCTTCGATCGCGGTGCCTTGAAGGCCGGCGAGACCATCCTCATCCATGGCGGTACGTCGGGCATCGGCGTCACCGCCATCCAGCTCGCCAAGGCCTTCGGGGCGACGGTGATCACCACTGCGGGGTCGGAAGAGAAGTGTGCGGCGGCGAAGGCGCTTGGCGCCGACCATGCCATCAACTACCGCACCACCGATTTCGTCGAGGCGGTGAACGCCATCACCGGCAAGCGCGGCGCCCATGTGATCCTCGACATGGTGGGCGGCGACTATGTCGCCAAGAACCTCGCCTGCGTCGCCGCGGACGGCCGCATCGTGCAGATCGCCTTCCTCCACGGCTCGGAGGTGACGGTCGACCTGCGCTGGCTCATGCTGAAGCGCATCACCTTCACTGGCTCGACGCTGCGCATCCGCGACACCTCCTTCAAGGCAGCGCTCGCCGGTGCCCTTAAGGCCCAGGTCTGGCCGCTGCTGGAGAGCGGACAGGTGAAGGTGGTGATGGACTCGACCTATCCCCTCGTGGAGGCCTCGAAAGCCCATGCCCGCATGGAGGGCAGCACCCATATCGGCAAGATCGTGCTGACGGTGTGAACGGGGAGTCCGGGGACTTGCACCGCGCGAGTGCGTCCTTCGAGGCTCGCTTCGCTCGCACCTCAGGATGAGGTGGGTCGTGCATTGCACCTCAGCTCCATCAAGCCGAGAAGGTCGAGCCGCGTTCGACGCTGATGCCAGCCGCTACAACCTCATCCTGAGGCGCGAGCCCGCAGGGCGCGCCTCGAAGGACGCACTTGCCCGATGCAAGGCTCCCACTGGCGGGAACGCCCTCACGCCCCTGCGGGCAGCGCGTAGGGGCTCTTGTCGCGGGCGATGAACGCGCCGGCCCCCATGGCGCCGACGACCTTGCCGTCGTCCACCACCGTCTTGCCCCTGGCGATGGTCATGACCGGCCATCCCGTGACGGCGAAGCCCTCCCATGGGGTGTAGTCCGAGCCGTGGTGCAGGATCTCCTGCCGAATCGTCTCCCTGCGGTTGGGGTCCCACAGGACGATGTCGGCATCGGTGCCGACCGCGATGGTGCCCTTCTTCGGGTAGAGACCATAGAGCTTGGCGTGGTTGGTGGAGGTCAGCGCGACGAACTCGTTCATCGAGATGCGCCCCTTGGCGACGCCCTCCGACCAGAGAACCGGCATGCGCGTCTCGACGCCGGGCAGGCCGTTCGGCACCCACTTGAACGAGGTGCGGCCCTTGTCGGTCAGCTTGCCGCGCGGGCTGTCGTAGAAGAACGGGCAATGGTCTGACGAGAAGGTCTGGAATACGCCCTGTTTCAGGCCCTCCCAGATCGCCTGCTGGCTGTCGGTGTCGCGCGGCGGCGGCGAGCAGACATATTTCGCGCCTGACATGTCCATGTTCAGGCCCTTCATGTCATCCTCGGTGAGGGTGATGTATTGCGGGCAGGTCTCCGCATAGACCTTCAAGCCCCGCTGGCGCGCCCAGCGGATCTGCTCCATCGCCTCCCGTCCCGAGACGTGGACGATCATGATGGGAACGTCGAGCAGTTCGGCATGGCTTATGGCGCGGTGGGTGGCCTCGCGCTCGATCACCTGCGGGCGCGAGGGGCCGTGGTAGTAGGGCGCCGTCTTGCCGGCCGCCTCCAGTCGCTCGGTCAGGAACTTGATGTTGTCGTAGCCCTCGGCATGGACCATGACCAGCGCCTGCTCGCGGCGGGCGACCTCGAAGACCTCCAGCAACTGGCGGTCGGAGAGGACGAGGTCGTCATAGGTCATGAAGACCTTGAACGAGGTGCAGCCGTCGGCGAACAGCGCTGGGAGTTCCTGGTTCAGGACGGTCGGCGTCGGGTCCGAGACGACGAGGTGGAAGCCGTAGTCGATATAGGCCTTGCCCTCGGCCTTGCGGTGGTAGTCGCTGACGCAGGCGCGCAGGGATTCGCCCTTCACCTGCATGGCGAAGGGAATGATCGTGGTGTTGCCGCCGGCCGCCGCCGAGCGGGTGCCGCTCTCGAAACCGTCGGCCATGGTGACGTCGGGGCCCGAGGGCTGGTCGAGATGGACGTGGCTGTCGATGCCGCCCGGCATGACGATGAGACCGGATGCGTCGATCGTGCGCGCGGCTTCGGTGATGTTCTCGGCCAGCAGCGCGATCCTGCCGTCCTTGATGCCGACGTCGCAGCGGATGGTGTCCGAGGCGGTGACGACGGTGCCGCCGCGAATGGCGAGGTCGATATCGAGCATGACGGCAGTCCCTGGATCATCGGCAGAAGGGCGCCCGCGCCGGGCCTCCTCTGGCACCGCATTTTCGGGCAGGCGTCAAGGGCCGCGCGCGGCCGCCGCGGGGCCGGCGCC
>CAZEZD010000235.1:0-5080 GCA_964516115.1 uncultured Hyphomicrobiales bacterium | reverse complement strand
CACAGCACCGTGACGACGCCGGGAACGTTGAGGATCGGTTCGCGCTCGGACAAGGACGGGACTGCTTATGGGGCGGACGGGACGGCTTCACTAGAGCCAAGGCGGGGCCGGTGTCGAGGGCCGCGGTCGCGAGGCTGTCCCCGGAACGGCGGATCGCCCCCGATTCCGGACAAAAAAAGGGGGGAGATCTTGCGATCTCCCCCGGCGGGAACGTGGGGAACGGCGAACCATTCCCGCGAAGTCACGTCTCCATCTCCTCATGTCCCCAGGAGAATGCCTGAAAGTCGAGCGGTCGGCGGGGGAGTCAATCCCTGCCTTCCGAATTCGTGGAACGCCGTCAGCCAAACACGTCGCGGCGCCGGCACGCAATGGAAAGCCTTTCTTAACCCTAACCGCGAAACCGATCCTTAACCCTGCCCGCCCCGACCGGCGCTGGCACGGCCGCTGCTCCTCATCCCGCAGACCCGAAGCGACGGTCCATTTCCGTCCCGGATCGGTACAGACGAGGAAAATCATGACCGACACCGAGAGCAGCTCCCTCTTCACCTACTGGGATCAGCTGCGCGCCGGTCGTCCGGCTCCGGATCGCGCCGAGATCGATCCCCGAGACATCGCTCCGATCCTCGGCAGCACCTTCATCCTTGAGGGTGACCGGGCCGGTTCCCTGCCCTATCGGCTCGCCGGATCGCGCGTCTGTGCGCTGTTCGGGCGGGAGATGAAGGGTGTCGGCTTCCTCGACGCCTATTCCGATGCCGCCCGCCCCGTCGCCATCCGCGCCCTGCGCGATGCGCTTGCCGCCAATGCCGGCCTGCTCATGGCCCTGACGGGCACCAGCACCGCCGGGCGGACTATGGCCATGGAGGCAACCGTCCTGCCCCTCGTCCATCGCGGCCGGATCGGCGCGCGGATGATCGGCTGCCTGACCGCGCCTGAAACGCCCTACTGGGTGGGCCGGGACGGCATCCAGACCATCGCGGTCGAGTCCGTGCGCCTTCTGTGGCCGAACTGGAGCGGCGCCGACGTGGTTGCGCGGGAGGCAACCATCCAGCCCGGCCTCCGGCCGTTTGCGGGACGTCCCGCCCTGCGTGTCATTCAGGGCGGGAATGTCGCCTGAGTTGATTCCGCGCAAGACTGCGTTAACGCTCCGCCGTTAATCTTTGGCCGGTCGCCCTCGAACCCTGCCGAACATGTCAGCGCTCGCGAAAGTCCTGTCCGCACCATCGTCGGAAGAGAACCGCCGCTTTCAGCGTGTGCGGGTGGACGTTCTCGGCCGCTTCATGCTCTCCGACCGGCGCGAATTCCCCTGTCAGGTCATCGACATGTCGCCAGGGGGCGCGGCCATCGTCGCCCCCGTCGTCGGCAAGCTCGGCGAACGGGTCATCGCCTATCTCGACCATGTCGGACGCATCGAGGGCATGATCGTCCGCGTCAGCGAGACCGGATTCTCGATGACCATCGAGGCGTCCCTGCGCAAGCGGGACAAGCTCGCCGACCAGCTGACCTGGCTCGCCAACCGGCAGATCCTCGGCCTGCCGGAAGACCGCCGGCACGAGCGCGTCATTCCGCGCAATCCCTTCACCACCATCACCACGCCGCTCGGCGACAAGGTTCCCGTTCGCGTTCTCGACATCTCGCTGTCGGGCGCGGCCATCGGCGGCGTCGACGATCTCAAGCCCGGCGATGTCGTGCAGATCTCGCGCACCATGGCCCGCGTCGTGCGCGTCCTGGAACGGGGCATCGCGATCGAGTTCTCCGGCCAGCAGCCGCTCGAGACCATTCTCGCCCTTGGCGAGGAACTCGGCGCCGATCTGCGTGCCGATGCGGAGCCGGTCGCCATCCCGCGCTGAGCCGCCGCCCGCGCGCCTCTCCTCCGCTTCTGCTCTTCCCGCCTCCCCCAACGGCAGGTTCGACGGCTTTCGCTGACGTTGCGAAACGCGATGTGGCGTCGTGCTGAAGCGCCGGTAAACGGTGATCGTGGCCCTGACCGCGCGGCATTCACCATCGTCGCGTCCAGGTCCGCCATTCGTTAGCGACCGCTACCGATCGCGTCCGCCAAACGCACCGGAAATCCTCACCATTTCAGATATTTGTCCACTCGACTTGAATCGCATCGTGAATTCTCTCGGTAAATCCACGGGGCGTTAAACTCAACGAATCCTGACGCAAACCCGTCGCCTTTCACCGATCCGTTTCAGCCCACCGCAAAGCCGCCCTGCCAGTGTCCGGACATCAACGGAGGGACACGTCATGAAGGGTCTTGTGACCTGGCAGAGGGGCAAGACGGCTGGCAGGGCGGCGCTCGGCGCGCTCTCGATGGCCGTGCTGATTGCGATATCGGGTGGAGCGGCCACGGCGAACGATCGCCTCGCCTTCCTGAGCGAACAGGGCGCCACTTCGGCACCGATCGGCTGGCGGCAGTTCTGCCGCGACAATCCGGGCGAGTGCCGCGTCGCGCCGATGCGTGCCGAAATGGTGCGTGCCGACCGCAACACATGGGCGACGCTGGTGCGCATCAATGCCCATGTGAACACCGCCATCGAGCCGATGACGGACATCGACCAGTACGGCCGCGACGAGGTCTGGACCTATCCGACCTCCGGACGTGGCGACTGCGAGGATTACGTCCTTCTGAAGAAGAAGCTGCTCGTCGAGGCGGGACTTCCCGCCAGCGCCCTGCTCGTCACGGTCGTCCGCGATCGCCAGGGCGACGGCCACGCCATTCTCACCGTCCGCACGGATCGGGGCGACTATGTCCTCGACAACGAGACCGACGACATCCGCGCCTGGCACCAGACCGGCTACCGCTTCATCAAGCGCCAGGCAGCCCATGATCCCAACCAGTGGGTGACCGTCGGCCCGGGCACCGCGCCCGCCGCCGTCGCCACCCGCTAGTCACACACGAGTTTCGCGCTCTCGGTCACGTCCCACCCCTCCCCGTCCCCAGACCGGGTTCGCGAACAGACGGCCGGCACCTCAGAACGAGGGCCGGCCGTCACCTTTTTTGGGCTTGCCGGAGAGGTCCGCTCAGCGAGACGTGGCCCTCGCCGCCCACTCCACCGCCTGCTCGAGGCGGTCATTGCCCCAGAACAGTTCGCCGTCGGCCGTGACGATGCTCGGTGCGCCGAACAGGCCCCTGGCCTTTGCCTCCTCGGTGGTGGCGCGCAGGGCCTTCTTCACATCCTCCGAACCTGCCGCGACGATGGCCGTCGAAGGCTCGACACCGGCTGCCGTCAGCGCGCGGCCCAGCACCTCCGAATCCATGATCGACAGGCCCTCACCGAACTCAGCGCGATAGAGCGCGCGCGAAAAGGCGGCGCGCTTGCCGTCGTCCTGCAGGGACGTCGCAATGCGCGCGGCGGTCAGGCTGTTCTGCGGAAAGGAATCGGGCTTGCGGAACGGCAGGCCCATCGCCCCGGTGATCCGTTCCAGATCCCGCCACATGTTGCGGCCCTTGGCCGGGATCAGGTTGAAGGGCGACGTCGTCCATCCGGCTTCCGCGAAGATCGGCCCGAGCAGGAAGGGCCGCCAGCGCACCGCGACGCCCGCAGCCTCCGCCACATCCGCAATCCGCATGGCGGCGGGATAGGAATAGGTCGAGGCGAACTCGTAGAAGAAGTCGACGGCGGGCGTGCTCAACGAAGCTCTCCTCAGCCGATCGGCGTCAGGCCGGACTTGAAGCGCTGGGCATTCTTCACATAGTGCGCCGCCGACACCTTGAGGCGGGCGATGGCCGCCTCGTCCAGCGTACGCACGGCGCGGGCCGGCGCACCGACGATGAGCGAGTTGTCGGGGAACTCCTTGCCCTCGGTGACGAGCGAGTTGGCCCCCACGAGACAGTTGTTGCCGATCCGCGCATTGTTGAGGATGGTCGAGCCCATGCCGATCAGCGTGTTCGAGCCGATCGTGCAGCCGTGCAGGATCACCTTGTGGCCGATGGTGCAGCCGGCACCGATCCTGATCGGCGATCCCGGATCGGTGTGCAGCATGCACATCTCCTGGAGGTTGGTTCCCTCACCGATCTCGATCCACTCGTTGTCGCCGCGGATCACCGCGCCGAACCAGATGCCGACATCGGCGCCGATCTTCACCGAGCCGATGACATGGGCGTCGGGGGCGATGAAAAAGCGGTCGCCTTCGGGCAGGACCGGCTGGATCCCGTCCAGGGCATAGATGGGCATGGCGTCCTCCGGCGTGTCCTGATTGTCGCTCGTCCTATCGCACGGCGGCGGCGGCCTTGAGAAGTCGGCCGAACGAGGGGGCGCTCCTCATGGCGCGCGGCGGAAGTCCATCACCCAGTTCGTCTCCCAGGTCGCGCCGCCATCGCCGGAAAAGGCCTGGTCCCAACGCGCCGCCTGCGCGGAGATGCCGGACCAGCGGAAGCGGACGCGAACCGGCCGGCCATGCAGCGTGTCGTCGCCGAGAAAGGTGCCGACCCCCTCCTCGAAGCGGCCATGGACGGGATGGCCGATGGCGACGTCGCGGCCGTCCAGCCACCAGATCGACCATTGCCGGCGCGCGGGGTCGAAGGCGCGGATCGAGGCCGCCCGGTAGCTGCCGCCGGGCAGGTGCAGCAGGTTGTCGTCGATGTTGCCGGCTCCGCCGAGGATCGGCAGCGCGGCGCAGGTGCCGCCGAACTCCTCCCAGACCGTATCGGCCGACAGCCGCGTGCGCAGCCGTCGGTGGTGCACCGTCCATGTGCCCATCAGGAAATCGAAGTCGTCGCGGCCGTCGCGCGGCTCCGCCGGCGTCGCGTCAGCCTGCATTCCGTGACCCGTCATGGCTCTCTCCCGCCGTGGTGACGGGAGAAGCATGCAACGGGCCGGTGTCAGGACGTGTCAGGTGAAAGAGAGGTCTCAGAGGCCGACTGAGTGAAGCACCATGGTCAGGACGCGGCCCGACATCAGGCTCCACATCAGCGCGACAAGGGTGGCGAGAAAGACGAATTCGAAGCGGCGGTTCTCGATGCGACGGCCGCGGATCGTGTTGCGCACGATGATCGCCGGAGCGGCGAACGCGAGGAAAGGCACCGCCAGCACCGCCATGACGCCGCCGCCCTGCAGCAGGCGGAAGCTGGCCGGCT
>CAZEZD010000234.1:0-5108 GCA_964516115.1 uncultured Hyphomicrobiales bacterium | reverse complement strand
CGGCAGGCGATGATAGATGAGCGCGCCGGATTTGAGATCGTCGGTGATCGACTTCGTCATGCCACTGGTCTCCCTGGCCGCTCATGCGCCGCGCGGCCGTCCGGCGTCAATCTCGGACATTCCGGCGTCGCCCGGAAGACCACCCCGCAGGCAAGCACTCCTGCGGCGGGGGAAAAGATGGCGGGCGGCGGGTTCGACATTGCGGGCCGGCGGCACAAGGGCTAATCGGGCACTTCCAGCGAGACGAGCGCCGTGACCGACAAGCCGAAACCCACCAACGGACTGACCTATTCGCAGGCCGGCGTCGACATCGACGCGGGCAACCGGATGGTCGACATGATCAAGCCGCTGGTGCGCGCCACCGCGCGCCCGGGCGCGGACGCCGAGATCGGCGGCTTCGGCGGCCTGTTCGACCTGAAGGCGGCCGGCTTCAAGGACCCCGTGCTGGTGGCGGCCAATGACGGCGTCGGCACCAAGATCAAGATCGCCATCGAGACCGGCAAGCACGACACCATCGGCATCGACCTCGTCGCCATGTGCGTCAACGACCTCGTGGTGCAGGGCGCCGAGCCGCTGTTCTTCCTCGACTATTTCGCCACGGGCAAGCTGTCGCCGGAGGCGGCCGCTCAGGTCGTCAAGGGCATCGCCCTCGGCTGCCGGCAGGCCGGCTGCGCGCTCATTGGCGGCGAGACGGCGGAGATGCCGGGACTCTATGCGGACGGAGACTACGACCTAGCGGGGTTCTCGGTGGGCGCTGCCGAGCGCGGCACGCTGCTGCCGCGCCAGGACGTCCAGGCCGGCGACGTGGTGCTGGGCCTTGCCTCCTCCGGCGTCCATTCCAACGGCTATTCGCTGGTGCGCAAGATCGCCGAGGTGTCGGGCCTCGGCTGGGATGCACCCGCGCCCTTCGACGGGGATCGCAGCCTCGGCGAGGCGCTGCTGGAGCCGACCCGCATCTACGTGAAGAGTGTCATGGCCGTGCATCGCGGCACCAAGGCGATCAAGGCGCTGGCCCATATCACCGGCGGCGGCTTCGTCGACAACATCCCGCGGGTGCTCCCGGAAGGCACGGGCGCTGAGATCGACCTCGCCTCCATCGCCGTGCCGGCGGTCTTCGGCTGGCTGGCGAAGGTCGGCGGCCTCGCCCAGGCCGAGATGGTGCGCACCTTCAACTGCGGCATCGGCATGGTGATCGTGGTGGCGGCGGGCGAGGCGGCGCGCGTCACCGAGGCCTTCAACCTCGCCGGCGAGACCATCGTCACCCTCGGCCGCATCACCGAGGCCGCGGCGGAGCCGCGCGTCACCTTCCGTGGGGCGCTGGCGCTGTGAGCGCGGGATCGTCGCCGAAGAAGCGCGTCGCCATCCTGATCTCCGGCCGCGGCTCCAACATGGCGGCGCTGATCGAGGCAGCGAAGACCCCCGACTATCCGGCCGAGATCGTGCTGGTGCTGTCCAACGTGCCGGACGCCGGCGGTCTCGCCATCGCCGCCGCCAGCGGCATCGCCACGGCGACCGTCGACCACCGCGCCTTCAGCCGGAACCGCGAGGCCTTCGAACAGGCCATGCAGGCCGAACTCGAGCGCCACCGCGTCGACATCGTCTGCCTCGCCGGCTTCATGCGCATTCTCACCCCCTGGTTCGTGGGTCGGTGGGAGGGACGGATGATCAACATCCACCCTGCCCTGCTGCCGGCCTACAAGGGCCTCGACACCCACGCACGGGCTATCGCCGACGGCGCCAGGGAACACGGCGCAACCGTGCATTTCGTCACGCCTGGCATGGACGAGGGCGAGACCATCCTGCAGGAGGCGGTGCCGGTGCTGCCGGGCGATACGGCGGAGACCCTGGGCAAGCGCGTGCTGGAGGTCGAGCACCGCATCTACCCGCAGGCGCTCAGGATGATCGCGACGGAATACACCCTGCTCTGAGGCCGCTTATGGCCTGAGCAGCAGGCGATCGAGCGACGCGGGGTCCTGGTCATCGAGGAACTCCACCGCGAACCCCTCCGGAAAGTGCCGGCAAACCCGCGCCGCGATGCGCCCGACCGCCAGCAGTGTGCCCACGTCCGGCACGACGTCGGCGGAGATCGCCGCGCCCGTCACCGACATGTCCATGACGAGGCAGGACAGGACGCTGCCGTCCACGAAGGTCAGCATCGAGTAGGGCTCGCGCGGCACCATGCGGGCGTGGAGCCGCTTGTCGTGCAGGTCGAGGTTCTTGTGGTCCTCCATCCAGGCGAGGCGGCTGACCAGCCGGGCTCTCGCCTCCTCGGACAGGGTCAGGTTCATGACGAAGCCGCCCTCCAGAACCCGGATGATGCGGCCGGACAGCTTGCCGAACGTGCGGAAATAGGCGATCGCCCGGTCGCCCGCCGGCCCCTTCACCGGACAGGCGAGCATCATGGCGCGGCTGGAGACGTTGATGGCGCGGCAGGCGAATTCCCGGCGCCGGCCGCTGTCGTCGCGCATCGAGGACAGCGAGTATGTTCCGGGCATGCTCATGATCACGCGCGGTTCGGCGCGTCGCTCCATGCCGACATAGTCGGCCGTTGCAGACAGGGCGGTGATGATCTTGGGCATGGCAAGAGGGGTCGCGGCGATGAAGCGCTCGCGTGCCAGCTAGGGGGCGGGCCAATAAAACGCGTTTAAATGAATCGTAAAAATTGAATTCATTGCCACGATCTCATGCAAGACCGCGTTTCCGCAACGGCATCGCATGTCATCGTTCCTTCCCATACGGCAGGATGATCGACCCAGACCGATTGTGTGACAGATTTCAGCCGAAGAGACGACCTGCGAGGACCGGCAGCAGTCGCCGTCCCGACTTGGGTTTTCTCGCGACAACACCCCGAAAACGTTTTCGGGGCAGGCGGTCACCCTTTTCAGCCGGCGACCTCGCACAGGCGGATCCACGCCTTGTTGTCGTGAAAGGCGGCGCCACCGAAGGGGGCCACCGCGTCCGCGCCGGTGAGCATGTTGATGCCGCGGCCGCCCTCATGGTCGGAATTGGCCCAGAGCCCCTCGGCGATCAGCGTTCCCGTCCGCGTCTGGTCGGTGACCTTCGCGTGCAGGATGACCGTGCCGCGCGGCGAGCCGACCTCGACCTTCGCGCCGGCTGCAATGCCGAGGCGAGCGGCATCGGCCGGGTTGATCATCACCTCCGGCCGGCCCTCGCGCTTCCGCGACGACGGCGTCTCGGCGAAGGTCGAGTTGAGGTAGCTGCGGGAGGGAGAGGTGGCGAGCCTGAAGGGATACTCCGCATCGGCCTCCTCGATCACCGGCCAGTGGTCGGGCAGGCCGGGCATGGTGTCGACCGGCCCCAGCGTGCCGATATTGGCATAGGGCACGTTCGGCCAGTCCGGCCTGAAGCGGAACTTGCGGTCGCCATAGGCGAAGCCCTTCAGGTAGTGCGCCTCCTCGAACTTCGGCTGCACGTCGCGGAAGTTGGTCGCCGCCAGCTCGTCGAACGTGCCCCAACCGGACTTCTGCAGCGTCCAGTCGATGATCTCGCGCGGGGTCATGGCGAAGCCCTCGTGCTCGGCGCCGACGCGGGCGGCGAGATCGCTGATGACCTCGTGGTTGGAGCGGCATTCGCCCGGCGGATCGACGAGCTTCAGCCCCAGCATGATGTGCTGGTGGCCGCCGCCCTGGTACATGTCGTCGTGCTCCATGAACTGCGTCGCGGGCAGCACCAGATCGGCCATCTTCGCCGTGTCGGTCATGAACTGCTCGTGGACGACGGTGAATAGGTCGTCGCGGGCAAAGCCGGCGATAACCTTTGACTGGTCCGGCGCGACGTTCACCGGATTGGTGTTCTGGATGATCATGGCGGCGACGGGCGGCCCGTCCGATCCGTCCGGCCGGGCGAGCGCCGCCCTTTCACCGGTGAGGATGGCGCCGATGCGCGACTGGTCGAGGGTGCGGATGGCCGCATCCTTCACGTCGAGCCCCTCGATCAGCGACTTCCGCCAGTGATAGATCGCGCCATTGTTGTGGAAGGCCCCGCCGCCTTCGAATTTCCAGGCGCCTGTCACCGCGGGAATGCAGGAGGCGGCGTGCATGTTCACCGCGCCGTTGCGCTGGCGGCCGAAGCCGTAGCCGAGGCGGAAGAAGGTGCGCTTGTTCTCGCCGACGAGCCTCGCGAAGGCCTCGATCTCCTCCACCGTCAGCCCGGTGATGGCGGCCGCCCATTCAGGCGTGCGCGACTGAAGATGAGATTCAAGCTCCGCCGGCACGTCCGTGTATTCATTGAGATAATCGCGGTCAGCAAAGCCGTCGCGGAACAGCACGTGCATGACCGCGCAGGCGAGCGCGGCATCGGTTCCGGGCTTCAGGACGAGACCAAGATCGGCCTGTTTCACCGTGTCGGTGCGATAGATGTCGACCACCACGATCTTCGCCCCGCGCTCCTTGCGGGCCTTCATGGCGTGGGTCATCACGTTGACCTGGGTCGATACCGGGTTGGTGCCCCAGATCACCACGACATCGGACTTCGCCATCTCGCGAGGATCGACGCCGGCGAGCCGCCCCGTGCCGGCGATAAAGCCGGACCAGGCCATGTTGGTGCAGATCGTGGCGTAGAAGCCGGAATATTTCTTCACGTGGCGCAGGCGGTTGATGCCGTCGCGCTGCACGAAGCCCATGGTGCCGGCGTAGTAGTAGGGCCAGACGCTCTCGGAACCGTAGCGGCGCTCCGCCTCGAGGAACCTCTCGGCCGTCATCGCCATGGCCTCGTCCCAGGAGATGCGCTGGAACGCGCCGGAGCCCTTCGGACCCTTGCGGATCAGCGGGTATGTAAGCCGGTCGGGATGGTGGATGCGCTCGGCATAGCGCGCGACCTTGGCGCAGACGACGCCGGCCGTATAGCTCTGGGAGGGGTCGCCATGCACCCGGCCGATCGTCCGGCCGTCGATGACCTCCACCTCCAGCGAACAGGCGGAGGGGCAGTCGTGCGGGCAGGTCGACTTCAGACGCGCGACGCTGACGGGGGCGTTCATGGCGGCTCCGGGGGGCAAGACGAGACTGGCTGCAAGGCTAGCCCATTGGCGGCTAACGAAAAAGGCGGGCCGGAGCCCGCCTTTGCGCATGCACCCTGTGCAGCGAGATCAG
>CAZEZD010000233.1:0-5129 GCA_964516115.1 uncultured Hyphomicrobiales bacterium | reverse complement strand
TGGGCGTGCAGGCCGTCGGCATGGGCCTCGGCACGCTGATCGGCCGCATGGGCGTGAAGCGCGAGATCGTCGTCGGCCACGATTTCCGCGGCTATTCGTCCTCCATCAAGATGGCGCTGGTGACCGGGCTGATGGCCGCCGGCTGCAAGGTGCGCGATATCGGGCTCTGCATGTCGCCGATGGCCTATTTCGCCCAGTTCGAACTCGACGTTCCCTGCGTCGCCATGGTCACGGCCAGCCATAACGACAATGGCTGGACCGGCGTGAAGATGGGCGCCCAACGCCCGGTCACTTTCGGCCCCGACGAGATGGGCGCCTTGAAAGAGATCGTCCTCGACGCCGATTTCGACCTGATCGGTGGCGGCTCCTACCTCTTCGTCGAGGATTTCGCCGCCCGCTACATCCGCGACCTCACCAGCCGCCCGAAGGTGACGCGCAAGCTGCGCGTCATCGCCGCCTGCGGCAACGGCACGGCGGGCGCCTTCGCGCCGCAGATCCTCGAGAAGCTCGGGGTCGAGGTCATCCCGCTCGACGCGGAGCTCGACCATTCCTTCCCGCGCTACAACCCGAACCCCGAAGACATGAAGATGCTCCATGCCATGGCGGTGGCCGTGAAGGAGCACGGCGCCGACGTGGCGCTGGGCTTCGACGGGGACGGCGACCGCTGCGGCGTCGTCGACAACCACGGCGAGGAGATCTTCGCCGACAAGATCGGCGTGATGCTGGCCCGCGACCTCTGCAAGGTCCACGGTCCCTCGCAGTTCGTTGTCGACGTGAAGTCCACCGGCCTGTTCGAATCCGATCCCGAACTGAAGCGGCTCGGGGCGACGACCGACTACTGGAAGACCGGCCACTCCTACATCAAACGTCGGGTGCGCGACCTCAATGCCCTCGCCGGCTTCGAGAAGTCCGGCCACTTCTTTTTCAACGCCCCGATCGGCCGCGGCTATGACGACGGCCTCGTCACCGCCATCGCCGTCATCGACATGCTCGACCGCAACCCCGACAAGTCGATGGCCGATCTTTACGCCGAAGTGCCGAAGACCTGGGGCTCGCCGACGATGTCGCCGAAATGCGCCGACGAGATCAAGTACGAGGTGGTCGACCGCGTCGTGAAGCGCTTCCAGGACATGCAGGAGCAGGGCGCGACGGTCGCAGGTTCGCCGATCACCTCGCTCGTCACCGTCAACGGCGTCCGCGTCGGAACGGCGGACGGCACCTGGGGTCTGGTGCGCGCCTCGTCCAACAAGCCCGAACTCGTCGTGGTGGTGGAAAGCCCGGCCTCGGAGGAGCGCATGCGCGCCATGTTCCACGCGGTGGACGCGGTGCTGCGCGAGAACCCGGAAGTCGGCGCCTACAACCAGACAATCTGAACGGCATCCTTCCGTTTGACGTCAGGTCTTCACCGGTCGTTAACCATGTGATGCGAGCTTTGCGACAGGTCCGAGGGGGTCAGTCGTGAAGCTCGTTTCCGTCAGCCAGAACATGCAGCGCCCGAACGGGCTCTCGGAGCTCGAGATCCTGCGGTCGGTCACCGCCGGCTTCGCCGCCTTCGGCAGCGCCGTGCGCGTCAGCGCCATTTCGGACGCCCAGAAGTCGAAGGTGCTGGCCGAACTGGCGGAAGCCTCGAACCGCATGATGGACGCGACCAACGCCTATCTCTTCGCGCTCGGCGAGGCCCACAAGGCCATGGATGCCGCTGCCGCTCGCGCTCCCCAGTTGAAGATTGCCGACTAACGGCCAGGTGGTGCGCCGGCTGCAGCGCCGCTGCGTCACCGATCCGTCGCGCTCCCGTCATCGCACTGTCGACCGGATGCGGCACCACGCCTCCTGACGCGATGACCGACGATTCGGCTAGGATCGCGCGAGGGGGTCCTCCATGACCGAGCCGGTCGCCAACATCGTCAATCCCTTCTCCCGTCACTTCAATCCGGCGCTGTGGGCCGACCAGGGCCGCCGGATCATCCCGATGATGCGCGCATATGGCGGCATCCGTCAGCGCGAGGCGCGGGCAGCCCTGCCGCAGACCCTCGGCCGGCTCGGAACCCTCGAGGTGCGCCTCGCCGCCAACGCGGCCGAGGTGCGTCGTGCCCAGAAACTGCGCTGGCGTGTCTTCTACGAGGAGATGCAGGCCATTGCCGACGGCGCCTCGCGCCTCGCCCGCCGCGACATCGACGCATTCGACGCCATCTGCGACCATCTCGTCGTCATCGACCATGCCGTGACCGAGCGCCCGCCCTTCGGGGCCCCGCGGCCGGCCATCGTCGGCACCTACCGCCTGCTGCGGCAGGAGGTGGCGGACCGCAACGGCGGCTTCTACACGTCGGGCGAGTTCGACCTGTCCGGTCTGCTCGCGCGCCACAGGGGCAAGCGCTTCCTCGAGCTCGGGCGCTCCTGCGTGCTGCCGGCCTATCGCAACAAGCGGACGGTGGAACTGCTCTGGCACGGCATCTGGAGCTATGTGCTCACCCATCGCATCGACGTCATGTTCGGCTGCGCCAGCCTTGAGGGAACCGATCCGCGGCGCCTGTCGATGGAACTGTCGTTCCTGCATCACCATGCCCGGCCGCCGGCGGAATGGGCTGCCTCCGCCCTGCCCTCCCGCCACGTCGCCATGGGCCGCCTGTCGCAGGACGCCATCGACATGAAGAAGGCGCTGCACGCGCTGCCGCCGCTCATCAAGGGCTATCTCCGGCTCGGCGCCTATGTGGGAGACGGCGCGGTGGTGGACCGGCAGTTCAACACCACGGACGTGCTCATCGTTCTGCCGATCTCCGCCATCAGCCCACGCTATATCGGCCATTTCGGTGCGACCGCCGAGCGGCACGCGGCGTGACGCATCTCGGCCCTGCCGTCCGGGGGACTTAACCGCTGGTGTCACGGTGCTATCGTTCCACCCACGAACGATAGGAAACGCCTGCCATGTCCGATGCCCCTGCCCTCGGCCCACGCCTCGCCGAAGACGGATCGGTGATCCCCGCGCCGATGAGCCGGCGCGTGATGAACCTCGCCGATCTCCTGCACGGCGCGGCCCGCCGCCTGCCCGACCGCCCCGGCCTCGTCTGGCGGGACGCCGCCTGGACCTGGAAGGACATGGCGGAGCGGGTCGATGCGGCGGCCATGGCGCTGGCCGCCCGCGGCATCGGCAAGGGCGACCGCGTCGTCTGCCAGTCGCGCAACGGCAACGCCATGTTCGAGGCCATGTTCGCTGTCTGGACCATCGGCGCCATCTGGGTGCCGACGAACTTCCGCAACACGCCGCAGGAAGTCGCCTACATCGCCCAGGCCGCACGGGCGAAGGCCATGATCTGCGAGAGCATCTTCGCGGGCCACGCCGCCGCCGTGAAGGAGGCCGACGCCGATCTCGCCCTGACCATTTCCATCGGCGAGGCTGACTTCGCCGCTGAGGAATGGGAGGGCCTCGTCGCCGAGGGCCGGGCCCGCGGCGCCACCTGTCCCGTCGCCGCCGTCGACTATGACGACCCCTGCTGGTTCTTTTTCACCTCCGGCACGACAGGCCGGCCCAAGGCCGCCGTACTCACCCACGGCCAGATGGGCTTCGTCGTCACCAACCACCTCGCCGACCTGGTGCCGGGTACAACCGAGCACGACGCCTCGCTCGTGGTGGCGCCGCTCTCCCACGGCGCCGGCATCCATCAACTGACCCAGGTGGCACGCGGCGCGCGGACGATCCTCCTGTCCTCGGAGCGGCTGGACTGCGAGGAGGCCTTCCGCCTCATCGAGCAGCACCACGTGACCAACATGTTCACGGTGCCGACCATCCTCACCATGCTCGCCGGACACGAGGCCGCGGACCGGCATGACCATTCGAGCCTTAAGCACGTCATCTACGCCGGCTCGCCCATGTACCGCGCCGACCAGCAGATGGCCCTCGCCCGCCTCGGCAAGTGCATCGTGCAATATTTCGGCCTCGGCGAGGTGACCGGCAACATCACCGTCTTCCCGACCCGGGAGCACGACATGGACGACGCGGTGCAGGGACGCATCGGCACCTGCGGCTTCCCGCGCACCGCCATGGACGTGCGCATCCTCGACGATGCCGGGCTGGAGCTCGCGCCTTTCGAAACCGGAGAAATCTGCGTCGCGGGCCCCGCCGTCTTCGCCGGCTATTTCGACAATCCGGAGGCCAATGCGAAATCCTTCCGCAACGGCTTCTTCCGCACCGGCGATCTCGGCCACAAGGACAAGGACGGCTACGTCTACATCACCGGCCGTGCCTCCGACATGTACATATCCGGTGGCTCCAACGTCTATCCGCGCGAGATCGAGGAGGTGATCCTCACCCATCCGGCGGTCGCCGAGGTGGCGGTTCTCGGCGTCCCGGACCGGCGCTGGGGTGAGGCCGGCGTCGCCGTGCTGGTGGCCCGGCAGGGCGCGAGCGTGGCCGAGGGCGACATCCTGAGGCATCTCGACGGCAAGCTCTCCCGCTACAAGATGCCCCGCCAGGTCTTCGTCTGGGAGGAACTGCCGAAGTCGGGCTACGGCAAGGTGCCGAAGAAGCTCATCCGCGAGATGCTGATCGAGCGGGGCGAGGTCAGCGCGGAGGGGTGAAGGAACTCACCTCGACCGCACGTGCCACAATTTTCCCGCCAAGCCCGCTGATCGGAATGAGTTCGAGCTCGACGAGAGCTGAAGCAACCCAGCCTGGTGGGCTGCCGCTTGGCACGAGCGGTCCACCCACCTCGCGAAGGGTGAGTGCATCCAGGACGTTCGGGTTGTCAAAACGCGAGAGCTGGAGATCGGCGACGTCGGAGAAGCGAAATTCGATATGCAGGTGCTTAGAGGCCTCTGGGGCCACCATTGACAGGACGACGCGACACGAGGGTGCCGTTAGTTCAACAGAGACGACCGTCGCGTCGCCGAAGTTGGGTTCGCCGCCGAGCTGTCGCAGCAAGTCAGACCCGCCGGGCACTGAAGACCAAGGGATCGACGAGGCCGCCATTTCGCTCACCCGAACCGCGCCTTCAGCACCTCGAACAGGGCCCGCGCCGCCTGCATCTCGCCACCCACGGGACGGCCGGGCTTCTCCGAGGGGACCCAGCCATAGACGTCAGCATGCAGCCAGCTCGCCGCCTTCTCGACGAAGCGGTCGAGATAGAGCGCCGCCG
>CAZEZD010000232.1:0-5142 GCA_964516115.1 uncultured Hyphomicrobiales bacterium | reverse complement strand
CGGTGAACAGCATGGCCTGGTTGACGCCGAGCGCGCCGACCATCTCGCGGTCCTGCGTCGCGGCGCGGATGAGCACGCCGAAGCGCGTCTTGTGCATGATGAGGAGGAGGGCGCCGAGCACCGCCGGGCCGACGAAGATGAGGAACAGCTCATAGGCCGGGAAGCGCTGGCCGAAGATCTCGATGCCGTGGCGCATGCCGGGCGCGCGTGGGCCGGTGATGTCCACCGGGCCCCAGACCTTCAGCACCACGTCCTGCACGATCAGCACGACGCCGAAGGTGGCGAGAAGCTGGAACAGCTCCGGCACCTTGTAGATGCGGCGCAGCAGGACGAATTCCATGATGACGCCGAGGATGCCGACCACGGTCGCCGACAGGAGGACGCCGAGGAAGAACAGCGCCGGCGAGCGGTCGAACTCCAGCAGCCACGGCACGATGGTGACCGCCATGTAGGCGCCCAGCATGTAGAACGAGCCGTGGGCGAAGTTCACGATGCGCGTCACGCCGAAGACGATGGTCAGGCCCGACGCGATGACGAACAGCGCCGAGGCGCTGGCCAATCCCGACAGGGCCTGGATGACGAAGAAGGAGAGATCCATCGGAGGGCGGCTCTCGGCGCAAACAATGAGAACAGGGTCGCGGCAGGGCCACGATCCGGCGGGGGAACGATGCCCGGGCCGCGGCCCGGGCGTCTCATGCGAATGCGGTCAGCGCCGCGCCGTCAGATCTTGCGCGCGGCGCGCACCTCGGCCTCGGGGAACATCACGTCCTTGCCGTCGACGTAGCGGAAGTTCTTCATGGTCGGCAGCTTGCCCTTCAGCGTCGTCTCGCCGACCCAGGCGCCGAGCGTCGACTGCTGGTCGATGCCGCGCATGGTCACCGGGCCGCAGATGGTCTGCGTCGTCAGGTCCTTGAAGGCGGCCATCATGGCCGCCGTATCCGTCGACTTCGCCTTGTTGAGCATGTCGCGGATCATGAAGGGAACGACGTAGCCGAGCACCGAACCGAGGCGCGGCGTGTCGTTGAACTTCGCCTTGTAGGCGGTGACGAAGGCCTGGTGGCCATGGGTATCGACCTGCTCCGGCGGGTAGCCGGTGACGATCCAGCCGTCCGGGGTCTCGTCGCCGAGGGGCAGGAGATACTCCGGCTCGCCGGTGAGCAGGCTGACGACCGTGCGGCGCTCGAACAGGCCGCGCGTGTTGCCCTCGCGGACGAAGGCGGTGAGATCGGCGCCGAACAGGACATTGAAGATGCCGTCCGGCCGGCTCTGGCCGAGGGCACCGACGGTGGCGCCGGCATCGACGCGGCCGAGCGCCGGGAACTGTTCGGCGACCACCTCGAAGCCGGGAACGGCCGCGCCCATCAGCCGCTTGAAGGCGGCGACGGCGGACTGGCCGTACTCGTAGTTCGGGGCGACGACGGCCCAGCGCTTGATGCCCTTGTCCTTGGCGGCGTCGACCAGCATCTTGGTCTGCATGTAGGTGCCGGGGCGGACGCGGAAGGTGTAGGGGTTGCCGCTCGCCATGGTGAGCGCGTCGGTCAGCGGCTCGGTGGCGAGATAGAGCACCTTCTTCTGGTTGGCGAAGTCGGCCAGCGCCAGACCGACATTCGACAGGAAGGCGCCGGCGATGAAGGAGACGTTCTCGCGGGTGACCAGTTCCTCGGCGACGCGCACGGCGTCTCCCGGAGTGGCGCCGTCATCGCGATAGACGATCTCGAGCGGGCGCCCGGCGAGGCCGGAGAGACCGCCGGCGGCGTTGATCTGCTCGACCGCGAGCTGCATCCCGTTGCGATAGGGCACCGCAAAGGCCGCCATGCGGCTGTAGGAGTTCAGTTCGCCCACCTTGACCGGGGCGCCCTGCGCGGCGCCGGGGCCGCCGGTCAGCGCGACGCCGGTGGCGGCGAGGCCCCCGACGACGGTACGGCGCGACAGATTCAGCTTCGTCATGAAACATTCTCCCCTCAGATGCGGGCGGCGGGGACCGCCCGTTCCACCTCTGACCGAGACTTCCGTATTGTTCTTCTCCGGAAGATCATTCGTAAGCGAACGATACCGCGTCTCCTGCGGCTGGCAAGAGCCTTTTTTGGAATTCATGCGAACTGCGGCAACGCTCTGCGCAGCGAGGCAGCGCGCCCGGGGAATGTATCGCGTTCAGAATGGGTTACGCGAAGGTCGGCCGCAGCGAGCCGACCGTGATCCCGTTCCAGTTCTTCATCACGGGGTTCACGAAGCGCCCGAATTTGGCAGC
Source organism: uncultured Hyphomicrobiales bacterium (assembly GCA_964516115.1). Lineage (GTDB taxonomy): Bacteria > Pseudomonadota > Alphaproteobacteria > Rhizobiales > Phreatobacteraceae > Phreatobacter. Next base: position 2,894 of record CAZEZD010000232.1, on the reverse strand, counting down.
CTCTGCCTCGTCCATGGGCAACAGTTTCGCGATCAACGCGGCGATCATCACCTCGCTCGCGCGCGAGGCGCCGTCGAGGCATTTCAGCGCGATGCCGAAGCCCTGCCCGGGGAGCGCCGCGCAGAAGACGCCCTCGGCGCCGGTCTTCACGAAGAGGCGCTCGCCGAACATCGTCATCACGTCGGTGCAGAAACGGCCCGACCCCGCCACCATGAAGGGCTCGGCGGCGCAGGCTGCCCGCAGGCGCGCAAAGGCCTTCGCGCGTTCGGGGCCGACGCCCTCGCCTGTGGCGAGCTTCGCAAAGCCGTGGGCAAGGTTCTTCAGCGGGACAGCGAAGGTCGGGATGGAGCAGCCGTCGGTGCCGACCGCCGTGTCGGCGTCAAGCCGGTGCCCGGTCACCTCGCCGACCGCCTCGGCAACGAAGCGCTGCACCTTGTGGTCGATGCCGACATAGCCACGCGGGTCGATGCCTTCAGAGCAGGCGAAGCAGACGAAGCCGGAATGCTTGCCCGAGCAGTTGTTGTGGAGCGCCGTGGGCTTGCCGCCCGAACGGGCGAGGGCGTGGGTTGCGGCGGTCCCCGAGGGCCAGTGCGCGCCGCATTCGAGGGCGGCTTCGGTCAGGCCGGCCTTCGCCAGCATCCCGGCGGCCGTCTCGACGTGGCGGGCTTCCCCGCCATGGGAGGAGCAGGCCAGCGCCAGTTCGGCATCGCCGAAGCCGTAGCGGTCGGCCGCGCCGCTCTCGACCAGCGGCAGGGCCTGCAGCGCCTTGATGGCGGAGCGCGGGTAGATCGCCCTGTCGATGTCGCCGATGGCATGGACGATGCGTCCGTCGGAGTCGCAGACGACGACGGCGCCGCGGTGGACGCATTCGACCATGTCCCCGCGCAGGACCTCGACGAGGACGGGATCGGACGTGGCAGAAACGGACATGGCGGCCTCCAGCGATGGCGAGGCTTTAGAGCACGAGCGCCCGCGCCACGGAAAGCCTCATTCGGCCGGCTGCACCGTCGTCTCGACCTTGCCTTGCGGTGCGTCCATGCGGGCGTTCATGTTGGCCACCATCTTCTTGACGATGGTCGAGGCGGTCTTCTCGAACAGGAACGGGAAGAAGGCATGAACCAGGGCGCAGAAGGCGCAGAAGGCGAAGGTGCCGGCATAGCGCAGCGCGACGCCCATGTGCTGGAAGTAGCTCTCGTTGACCGACTGGGGGTGGGTCATGAAGAGCGTCTTGGCGCGGTCGAGCATCGGGGGGCTCCACTGGATCAGGAATCAACCAATGGGAGAGGATAGTCGAGTTCAAGCGGGAGCATGTCCCAATGCGTCGGCCGATTGCAGATCATGTGTGGACATCATCCCATCAAGTATCATATTTTTGAGATAATGTCACAGCCTCTGTCTCTCGACTCCATCGACAAGTCCCTGCTGCGCCACGTCCAGCAGGATGCAAGCCTGTCGATCGAGCAACTGGCCGAGCGGGTGAGCCTGTCGCGCAACGCCTGCTGGCGGCGCCTCAGGCGGCTGGAGGACGAGGGCGTCATCCGCGCCCGTGTCGCCCTGGCCGATCCGGTCAAGCTGAACCTCGAACTGACCGTCTTCATCGCCGTGCGAACCAGCCGTCACGACGCCGACTGGGCGACCCGCTTCCATCAGGCCGTGCAGGACATTCCCGAACTCCTCGGCGTGTACCGGACGGCGGGGGAGATCGACTACATCCTCCACGCCCGCGTGCCGAACGTCGCGGCCTATGACCGCCTCTACAAGAAGCTCACCGCCCGCATCGAGATGCAGGACGTCTCGGCGAGCTTCGTCATGGAGGAGATCAAGGAAGTGACGGCGCTGCCGCTCGACTTTGTGTGAGGCCCGTCAGGCCGGCCTGAACGCCCCGGTCAGCGAGGGCGCGCCGTCGCTGGTGGCGAGGCCCTTGCCCACGAGATCCTCGAGATGGGCGAAGACCGACAGCCCGGCGGCGCTCTTCAGCCGCGGATCGATCCCCTCGTAGATCGCCGCGACGATCTCGGGAATCTGGCGGTCCCCCGAGGCGAGGCGCTTCATGATCGCCGCCTCGCGCAGCCGGCGATGATGCGACAGCGCCCGCATGAACTTCGCCGGCTCGCGCACGGCACCGCCATGTCCCGGCCAGAACAGCTTCTCCTCGCGCGCCCTGAGCTTGTCGAGGGAGCCCATGTAGTCGCCCATGGCGCCGTCCGGCGGCGCGACGATGGAGGTCGACCAGGCCATGACGTGATCGCCGGAGAACAGCGTCTCCTCCTCGCGCAGCGCAAAAGCCATGTGGTTGGCGGTATGGCCGGGCGTGAAGACGGATTCGATCGTCCAGCCGGTGCCGGAGACGACGTCACCGTCCTTCAGCACGATGTCGGGAGCGAAGTCCTTGTCGCCGGAGGCGTCGAGCGCATTGGCTTCGCCGAGATTGAGCGGGCGCGCGGCCCGGTGCGGCCCTTCCGCATAGACCGGCGCGCCGGTAGCGGCCTTGATCGCAGGGGTCGCCGGGGAGTGGTCCCGGTGGGTGTGGGTGACGAGGATGGCCTCCACCGTCTCGCCCTTCACCGCCTCCAGCACCGCGGCGATGTGGCGCGGATCGTCCGGGCCGGGATCAATGATGGCGACGCGGCCCTTTCCGACCACATAGGTCACGGTGCCCTTGAAGGTGAAAGGGCCGGGATTGTCGCAGAGGATTCGGCGGACCAGCGGCGAGAGCTGTTCCACCTCGCCGGCGACCGCCGCGTCTTCGCGATTGAAGGGGATGTCCTCGGCCATTCTGCCTCTGTCGAATCGCGGGTGGTGGCATGCTTGCGGCAGGCGCTGCCGGTCGGCTAGTCAGCCCAAGCGACCACGCCGGCCGGCAAATGACAAGCTGCCGCAACGGCATAGCCCCC
>CAZEZD010000231.1:0-5144 GCA_964516115.1 uncultured Hyphomicrobiales bacterium | reverse complement strand
GTGTCGGACGGGGCGGCCTGCGCCATCGTGACGACGCCGGAGATCGCCCGCAGCCTCGGCAAGAAGGACCTCGTCTCGGTGAAGGCGCTGCAGGTCTCCGTATCGAACGGCACCGAGGCCCAGCACAATTCCTGGGACGGCAGCTACTTCGCCACCACCCGGATCGCCGCCACCCGCGCCTACCAGGAGGCCGGCATCGAGAAGCCGCGCGAGGAGATCAGCCTGATCGAGGTGCACGACTGCTTCTCGGTGACGGAACTCGTCACCATGGAGGATCTGCACATCTCCGCCGAGGGCCGGGCGATCCACGACATCCTCGACGGCTTCTACGACGCGGACGGCACCATTCCCTGCCAGATCGACGGCGGCCTGAAGTGCTTCGGCCATCCCATCGGCGCCTCGGGACTGAGGATGATCTACGAGATGTACCTGCAGATGCAGGGCCGGGCCGGCGAGCGGCAGCGCCAGGACATGCCGCGGCTGGGGCTGACCCACAATCTCGGCGGTTTCCCGCACCAGAACGTCTGCTCGATCTCGATCGTCGGACGCTACGACGGCTGAACCAGCGGTCACGCCTCAAGGCGGAAGGGCGCCGGAAACGGCGCCCATTGGCTTTTCCTAGACCCCGATGCCGAGGGATGGCAGCTTCAGCCCCTTCTCGCGGGCGCAGTCGATGGCGATGTCGTAGCCGGCATCGGCATGGCGCATGACGCCTGTGCCGGGATCGTTCCACAGCACGCGGTAGAGCCTTGCCGCTGCTTCCGCCGTGCCGTCGGCGACGATGACGACCCCCGCATGCTGGGAATAGCCCATGCCGACGCCGCCGCCGTGGTGCAGCGACACCCAGGTGGCGCCGGAGGCGGTGTTGAGCAGGGCGTTGAGCAGCGGCCAGTCGGAGACCGCGTCCGAGCCGTCCTTCATCGCCTCGGTCTCGCGGTTGGGGGACGCAACCGAGCCGGAATCGAGATGGTCGCGGCCGATGACGATGGGGCCGATCTCGCCCCTCGCCACCATCTCGTTGAAGGCGAGGCCGAGGCGGTGGCGGTCGCCGAGGCCGACCCAGCAGATGCGCGCCGGCAGGCCCTGGAACTGGATGCGCTCTTTCGCCATGTCGAGCCAGTTGTGCAGGTGCGGATCGTCGGGGATCAGCTCCTTCACCTTGGCATCCGTCTTGGTGATGTCGTCGGGATTGCCGGTGAGGGATGCCCAGCGGAACGGGCCTATGCCGCGGCAGAACAGCGGACGGATATAGGCCGGCACGAAGCCGGGGAAGTCGAAGGCGTCGGCGACACCCATGTCCTTCGCCATCTGGCGGATGTTGTTGCCGTAGTCGAGGGTCGGAACGCCCATGCGGTGGAAGTCGAGCATGGCCTGCACGTGAACCGCCATGGACTGCTTGGCGGCGACCTCGACCGACTTCGGATTGCGCTCGCGGGCCTCCTCCCACTGGGCGAGCGTCCAGCCGGCCGGCAGGTAGCCATTGATCGGGTCGTGGGCGGAGGTCTGGTCAGTGACGACATCCGGGCGGATGCCGCGCGCCACCATCTCGGGGAAGATCTCGGCGGCGTTGCCGAGCAGGCCGACGGAGATGGCCTTGCCGGCCTTGTGGGAGCGGTCGACGATCTCCAGCGCCTCGTCGATGGTCCTCGCCTCGGCGTCGAGATAGCGGGTGCGCAGCCGCATCTCGATGCGGCTCGGCTGGCATTCCACCGCTATCATCGAGGCCCCGGCCATGGTGGCGGCCAGCGGCTGGGCGCCGCCCATGCCGCCGAGGCCTCCGGTGAGGATCCACTTGCCCCGGAGCGAACCGCCGAAATGGCGACGGGCCACTTCCGCGAAGGTCTCGTAGGTGCCCTGCACGATGCCCTGGCTGCCGATGTAGATCCAGGAACCGGCGGTCATCTGGCCGTACATCATCAGCCCGAGCTTATCGAGGTGGTGGAAATGGTCCCAGGTCGCCCATCCCGGCACGAGATTGGAGTTGGCGATGAGGACGCGCGGCGCGTCCGTATGGGTGCGGAAGATGCCGACCGGCTTGCCGGACTGGACGAGGAGAGTCTCGTCGGGATCGAGCGAGCGGAGCGAGGCGACGATCCTGTCGAAGCTCTCCCAGTCACGGGCGGCGCGGCCGATGCCGCCATAGACGACGAGCTCGTTCGGCCGCTCGGCGACGTCGGGGTCAAGATTGTTCATCAGCATGCGGAGCGCCGCCTCGGCGCCCCAGGTCTTGGCAGACATCTCGAGGCCATGGGGGGCGCGGATCAGGCGCGAATTGTCGAGACGGGTCGCCATGTCAGGCCTCCAGGTCAGCAGCCGCTTTCAGAATGGCCGAGACGATGCGGTCGAGCACGCCTTCCGTCTTCGTCGCCACGTGCTCGTCATAGGTCCAGGGCGGCGCTTCCGCCATGTAGGCGGACTGCGCCAGCTCCATCTGCACGGCGTGGACCCTGCGCTCCGGAGCGCCGTAGTGGCGGGTAATCCAGCCGCCCTTGAAGCGTCCGTCGGCGATGAAGGTCATGCCGGAGGCTTCCGCCTCGCGGATGGCTGCGTCGCGAAGAGCGGGAGCGCAGGAGGTGCCGCCATTGGTGCCGATGTTGAACACCGGCAGCGTGCCCGGAAAGAGGTTGGGCACCATCGACCGGATGGAATGGCAATCGTAGAGCACGCAATAGCCGTGGCGGATGCGGGTCGCCTCGATCGCGGCCGCCATGGCGGCATGGAAGGGCGCGAAATAGACGCGCTTGCGCCGGCCAATCTCGGCCGGCCCCGGCTCGCGGCCCTTGCGATAGATCGGCTCGGCATCGAAGGTCGTGGTGGGGCAGAGCGTCGTGGTGTTCTGCCCCGGATAGAGCGAGACGCCGGACGGGTCGCGGTTCACGTCGATCACATAACGCGACAGGGTCTGTCGCACGACGGTCGCGCCGGTGCGGCGGGCGATACCCTCGTAGAGCCGGTCGATCCACCAGTCGGTGTCGGGGACCGAGCGGCCGAGGTCGTTCAGTTCCACCGAGACCTCGGGCGGGATCATGGTGCCGACATGCGGCTGGCCAAGGACGAGCGGGCCATCGCCCGGGATCACGGTGACGGGGGTCATGGTGATGCTCCGAACAGCCGCTCGACGACGTGGCCGAAGGGTGTCGTCAGTCCGCCCGCGGCGACGAGCGTCGCGGCGCGTTCCATCTCCGCCGAGAGCGGGCGGTCGGCGTCCAGCACCGGCGCGATGGCGCGGATGGCGGCATGGGCCTTCGCGAGCAGTGGGCTCGTTTCGAGGGGCGCGCGCATGTCGATGCCCTGCGCGGCCATCAGCGCCTCGATGCCGATGATGCGGCAGAGGTTCTCGGCCATGGGCCCGAGGCGTCGCGCGCCGTGGGTCGCCATGGAGACGTGATCCTCCTGGTTGGCGGAGGTCGGGATGGTGTCGGTGACGGCGGGCGCCGCCCGCTGGCGGTTCTCCGAGGCCAGCGCCGCGCTGGCGACTTCGGCGATCATGAAGCCGGAGTTCAGCCCCGGCTCGCGGACGAGGAAGGCTGGCAAGCCCGAGAGGACCGGGTCGACCAACATGGCGCAGCGACGCTGGGCGAGATTGCCGACCTCGCAGGCGGCAAGGGCCAGCATGTCGGCGGCGAAGGCCACGGGCTCGGCGTGGAAGTTTCCGCCGGAGAGAACGTCGCCGTTGTCGGCCATGACGAGCGGATTGTCGGTGACCCCGTTCGCCTCGTGCAGGAGCATGTCCTGTGCCGAGCGGATGACGTCGAGGGCGGCACCCATCACCTGCGGCTGGCAGCGGATGGAATAGGGGTCCTGGACGCGGGGATCGTCGGCGAGGTGCGACCGGCGAATCTCGCTGCCCTCCATCAGGGCGCGGAGAACCGCGGCCACCGCGATCTGCCCGGGCTGGCCGCGGAGCGTGTGGATGCGGGCGTCGAATGGCGTGTCCGACCCGGCGATCGCGTCCGTCGATAGCGCCCCGGTGACGAGGGCGGCGGCGAAGGCGTTCTCGATGAGGAAGAGGCCGTGCAGGGCAAGCGCGGTCGAGACCTGCGTGCCGTTGAGCAGGGCGAGCCCCTCCTTCGGACCGAGCGCGACGGGCGCGAGGCCGGCCTTGGCCAATGCCTCGCCGCCGGCCATGCGGCTGCCGCGCCACACCGCCTCACCCTCGCCGATCAGCACCGCCGCCATATGGGCAAGCGGGGCGAGGTCGCCGGAGGCTCCGACCGACCCTTGCGCCGGGATGACCGGCAACACGCCCACCCGCAGCATCGCCACGAGGAGATCGACGGTCGCCGGCTGCACGCCCGACGCACCGTGGGCGAGGCTCGCCGCCTTCAGCGCCAGGACGAGGCGGACGATCGGCTCTTCCAGCGGTTGTCCGACACCCGCCTGGTGCGAGCGGACGATATTGACCTGCAGCTGCGCCAGCTTCTCCGAGGGAATGCGGACGCTGGCGAGCTTGCCGAAGCCGGTATTGACGCCATAGACGGCGTCGTTGCCGCGCGCCCTGGCCATCAGGAGGTCGTGGCCCGTCTCGATGGCCCCGCGGGTGGCGGGGTCGAGAGCCGGCGTCGCGCCGACCGCGACGCGCCGCCAGAGGCCAAGGGAATTGCCGCCCGCGCGGATCAGCTCCGCCATCAGACGCCCCTGTGGCGGGCGAAGAGCGGATTGAAACCGATGCGATAGACGAGCTCGGCGAGGCGTTCCACCGACCAGAGGCAGAGGTCGGCCCGCCGGCCCGGCTCCAGTACGCCGATGTCGTCGCGCCCCAGAGCCCTGGCCGCATGGCGCGTGAAGCCGAGCAGGCACTCGGCGACGGTCAGCCTGAACAACGTCGCACCCATGTTCATGCAGAGAAGTGGCGAGGTCAGCGGCGAGGAGCCGGGGTTGCAGTCCGTGGCGAGCGCCATGGCCGTGCCGTGCCGGCGGAAGGCCTCGACCGGCGGGGCCTGCGTCTCGCGGATGAAATAGAAGGCGCCGGGCAGCAGGACGGCGACCGTGCCGGCCCTCGCCATGGCCGCAGCACCCGCCTCGTCGGTGTATTCGAGGTGGTCGGCCGAGAGGGCGCCATGGTCGGCGGCGAGCTTCGCCCCATGCAGGTTGGAGAGCTGGTCGGCGTGCAGCTTCACCGGCAGGCCGTGCTTCTCCGCGGC
>CAZEZD010000230.1:0-5166 GCA_964516115.1 uncultured Hyphomicrobiales bacterium | reverse complement strand
CTTGATCGGCGTCGCTTATTCGCACCGTTATAAGGTGATGTCCAGTGCGCCGGTGTGAACATGGCATTGCGCCGCATGGCACCTTCGTCGGATCACATGAACCGCGGCCGGGGGGCTTCCGTAAATTGATCCTGGGGCTTCAGAATGCCCCATGATCCGCATCGCCCTGTTCCAGCCTGACATCGCCCAGAACACGGGCACCATCCTCAGGCTCGCCGCCTGCCTCGGCCTCACCGTCGACATTGTCGAGCCGGCGGGATTCCCGGTGTCGGACAAATCGTTCCGCCGCTCCGGCATGGACTATCTCGATCACGTCGCCTGGAAACGGCACGACGACTTCGCCGCCTTCGAACGCTGGCGGGCGGCAGAGGGGCGCCGCCTGGTGCTGATGACCACCCGCGCTGCCCTGCCCTATGCCGGCTACGCCTTCCGCGCTGGCGACGTGGTGATGGCCGGACGCGAATCGGCCGGCGTTCCGGACGGGGTCCACGCGGCGGCCGATGCCCGCATCCTCATCCCCATGCGCCCCGGCCTGCGCTCGCTCAACGTCGCGGTCTCGGTCGCCATGGTCGCCGGCGAGGCGCTGCGCCAGCTCGGCGCCTTTCCCGATCCCGCCTGAAGCGCCCAACGCAAACGGGCCGCCCCAAGGCGGCCCGTTCGTCCCTCCGACGCTGGTGCGCCGAAATCAGTAGCGCGCGACGACGGCCGACGGGCCGGTCGAGAAGAGGTAGTTCACGCCGAGCTTCACGGTGTGAACGTCGGCGCGGATCGTTCCAGTGTAGATGGGACCGAGGGTCCGGGTGCCGAAATTGTAATAGGAATACTCGGCCTTGACCGTCCAGTTGGGGGTCATGGCGTATTCGACGCCGGCACCAACCGTCCACCCGGTGCGGGTGTAGCGCTCGGCCCCGGGGCCGGTGTTGGTGGCGAAGGAACCGCCCTGGATGCCGAGACCGCCAGTCACGTAGAAGAGCGCGCGATCGACAGCGAAGCCCGCGCGGGCACGGACCGAGCCCAGCATATTGGTCCGGGCGAACACGACCTGAGGTGCAACCGACACACGGCTGCCGGAAATCCCGGCATACGCAAGATCAGCCTCGGCGCCGAGAACGATCTGGTTGATCTGATAATTGAAGCCAATCTGGCCGCCGACCAATCCGCCGGATGTGTTCATGGGGAACGCACCGAAGACAATGTCCACGGGGGTCGTCCGGCCGAAGCCGTAGCCGACATGCGCGCCGATGTAGAAGCCGGTCCATGAGAAGGCAGGCGCGACAACCGCCGCGGCGATTGGCATGCGCGGCGAGCCGAGGTCCGCAGCCTGGGCGCCGGCAACGAAGGCCGCGAGCGCGGTGGAGGCGAGGAGCAACTTCTTCATGACGGCGTCCCTTGGGGCAACAGGACCCGGGTTCGTGCCCGGCGATCCACGTTGAATGATTTCGCGACGAAACCAAAGTCATGACTCTGCGGAAGGCACAAGTCCTGAGAGGCGCGCTTCGGCGTGATGTCTCGCCTGGACCTCGAGACCGCCACCAACTGTTGCTCGAAGAGCACGCTTGGCGACGAGCCATGTCGCATCCCGGCGTAGAGGTTTGCGTGGGCGACCGCGCGATGACGATCGGGTGTCCGCGGTGGCCAGCGACACCGCCAATGCCCGACTTTCCCTCCGTCAGCCGACTCGAACGCAAACGGGCCGCCCGAAGGCGGCCCGTGGGTAGTCCTGACGCGAAGAGCGTCAGATATCAGTAGCGCGCGACGACGGCCGACGGGCCGGTCGAGAAGAGGTAGTTCACGCCGAGCTTCACGGTGTGGACATCCGATCGAACCGTGCCAACGTAGGTGGGGCCGAGGGTCCGGGTGCCGAAATTGTAGTAGGAATACTCGGCCTTGACCGTCCAGTTCGGGGTCATGGCGTATTCAATGCCCGCGCCGACCGTCCATCCGGTGCGGTTATACCTTTCGGCCGGGCCGGGGTTCTGGTTCGTCGAAGCGCCCTGGAAACCCATACCGCCCGCCACATAGAACAGGGCCCGGTCAACGGCAAAGCCGCCGCGGACGCGAAGCGACCCGAGCATGCTGGTGCGGTGCGAGATTGCGGGAACGTTGCTGGCGCGACCGGTGATCGCCGCGAAGGCGAGATCCGCCTCGGCTCCGAGGACGATCTGGTTGATCTGGTAGCTGAAGCCGATCTGGCCACCGACGAGCGGACCGTTCACCGACGTCGGAAACGCAATGCCGTTGACGAAGCGGGAGTTGCCGAAGCCATACCCGACATGGGCGCCGAGATAGAAGCCCGACCACGGGAAGGCCTGAGCCACGACAGCCGCCGCGATTGGCATGCGCGGCGAACCGAGATCGGCCGCCTTGGCACCCGTGCCGAGGGTCACAGCAGCGACAACGGCGAGGAGGAGCTTTTTCATGGGGAGCCTTTCGGGGCGGTCGGGATAAACGACACATGCGCATTCACAACCAATGACTGCGCATGACTCTGCGTAAGGCGGAAGTGATTCACGGACTCGGCGCCCCTCGCCCGACCATGATATGCTGATTCCGATACAGGATGTGACCCAGAGGACACGGATCGCCATCAGGGTCGATACTTGGCTTCCCCAGAGACATCGCCGCCGTTGAACGCAAACGGGCCGCCCGAAGGCGGCCCGTTCGTCCCTCCGACGTTTGAGCGTCGGGATCAGTAGCGCGCGACGACCGGGCCACCGGTCACGAAGTGATAGGACAGGGTAGCGCGGACCGCGTGCGAAGTCGTCGTGGTCCGGAAACCGGCATTGCCGTTGGGGAGAGCGGCCGGGAAGCCGGGTGACGAGGTGCGGCCGAAATCCGTGTAGCGATACTCGAGGCCGACCGACCAGTTGGGATTGACGGCATATTCGATGCCTGCGCCCGCGGTCCAACCCACACGGGTCTGGCTGAACGTGTTGGCCAGGGCGCCCACGTCGTTCGTGAAGGACAGGCCGCCGAACGCCAGACCGCCCGTGGCGTAGAACAGAGCCCGGTCCGCGGCGAAGCCCAGACGGGCACGCAGCGAGCCCTGCCAGTTGATCCGGCCGCGATCGAACGTGCCGCCGACGCCCGCGTCGTTGCCGCTGACACCGGCCGCCTCGATGTCGGCGATCACACCGACGACGAGAGGCGACGCACCCTGCCAGTTATAGCCGGCATGGAGACCGCCCATCAGCCCGCTACCGTTGTAGGCATTGGCGAAGCCGCCGGAGGTGACACGGGCGAATCGCGCCCACTCGTAGCCGACCTGAGCGCCGACGAAGAAGCCGGTCCAGTTATAGGCCGGCGCGACGACAGCCGCAGCAATCGGCATGCGCGGCGAGCCGAGGTCGGCGGCATGGGCACCGGCGGCGAAGGCCACGAGGGCGGTGGTGGCGAGAAGCAGCTTCTTCATGGGGACCATCCTGATTGCTACGCGGCGAGCAAGACTCCGTTCGACGCGTCGCTGATTGAATTCCCGGAAACGTTGCGCACGACTCTGCGTCAGACGCAATGTATCGGCATGTTTCCAGCAGCGATTTTGCCCAGCGGAACGCCAGTTGGCGGCAAGGTGTTGCAGTACGAACACTCTCCTGCGTCACGTCATGCCTCTCGGGCCGGTCTTCGAACGACCCGATGATCAGGGCACCTGAACGTTGTGTCAAAAACCGTGCACAAGAAATCGCTCGGCGGATGACTCCGCTTGGGCTTGGGGGCCATTCCATTTACGATGCCTTCACCATGAGGCCGCGGGCGGCGGCCCTGTCGAGGATCGAACCATGGACAATGCCGGCAAGGCGCCGCGGCCGCTGACAGACGCCATGCGCGCCATCCGCATCGACGAGGCCGAGCGCACCGGCGTGGTCGTCGCCCTGCGCGAGGCTGATCTGGCGCGCCTCGAGATGCTGCACGACCGGCTGAAGCCGGTTCTCGCCGAGGTGCCGCAAGGGCTCGAACTGTTCGACGTGGGGATCACGCCGGGCGCGACGCCGCGGCTGTGGATCGACATGATCGCCTTCGTCGAGGTCGGGCGCGACCGGCGCACCTACCGCTTCCTGCAGGACACCCGCAACGGCCGGCGCGTGATGATCGAGAGCGACGACGCCGGCGCGGTCGCCGATCGCGTCACCGCCTATGTCGCCCGCCGGCTGATCGAGCGCGAGCGGCTCCTGGCGCTGCCGCCGGCCGCGACCGAACCCGCGACTGCCCTGCCCCGGGCCGACCTGCCGCCGGTCTTCACCGTCGCCGGTGTTCCCCCGGCCGCGGAGGTGCCTTCGCAGCCGCAATCAGTCGCGACGTCCGCTCCCGCCCCCCTGCCCGCGATGGCCGCGTCGCCGCCGCGCGGAGGCGTCCGCTTCTCCGGCATCGGCGCCTTCGTGCTGTTCCTGCTCGGCATTGGCGTCGGGATCGGCGGCGTCATCGCCTTCGCCCATCTCGCAACGCGCTTCTGACGCCGCTCCACCGGCCCTCCCGTATCGCCATGCGGAAGGGCTCCCATGCGGGTCCCCCCTTTCGGAGGATGGCCGTCTGGGGCTAGCGTGCGCGCCCGATTTGCCGCGGCCCGAGGCCGAGAACCGCCCGACCAAGGGAAGACCATGAGCACCGCCACCACCGCTGCCCCGCGCGGCATCGCCCACACCTTCCTCAACGTCGTCGACGGCAGGTCCACCGTGGCGCTGAGTGGCGCGACGCTCGACGTCATCGGCCCGTCGGACGGCGCGATCCTCACCCATATGCCGCGCTCCGGAGCCGAGGACATCGATCGGGCGGTCTCCGCTGCCCGCAAGGCCTTCGAGGAGGGTCCCTGGGGCCGCATGACTGCAACAGAGCGCGGACGCCTCCTCTGCAAGCTCGGCGAGGCCATCCTCGCCAACCACGACGAACTGTCCTTCCTCGAGAGCATCGACACCGGCAAGCCGGCCCGCCAGGGCAAGGCCGACATCACAGCCGCGGCCCGTTATTTCGAGTTCTACGGCACCGCCGCCGACAAGGTGCACGGCGAGACCATCCCCTTCCTCAACGGCTACACGGTGGCCGTGGTGCGCGACCCGCACGGCGTCACCGGCCATATCGTGCCGTGGAACTATCCGGCGCAGATCTTCGGCCGTTCGGTCGCGGCCTCGCTCGCCTGCGGCAACACCTGCGTGGTGAAGCCGGCGGAGGACGCCT
>CAZEZD010000229.1:0-5172 GCA_964516115.1 uncultured Hyphomicrobiales bacterium | reverse complement strand
GCGCGCTCCCCCACGCCCATCCCGGCATCGACCAGATCTGCTACCTGCTGGAAGGCACGGCCGACGCCGAGGTGGACGGCCAGCGGTTTTCGATGAAGGCGGGCGATTCCTGCTTCTTTCCCGCTGGCATGGAGCATGTCTTCACGGTGACGAGCGAGACGCCGGTGCGCGTCCTCGTCATCTATACGCCGCCCTATGAAGAGAACCCGGACAGGGTCATCCGCCGGCGCTGAGTCCGGCCCAACAGACGTCCCGGGAGGACAAAGCATGATCGACCGCAGAACCTTACTCGCCAGCGCCGCCGCCATGGCTGTCGCCGCGCCGGCGCGCGCCGCCTGGCCGGAGCGACCCATTACCCTCGTCGTGCCCTTCGCCGCCGGCAGCGGCACCGACACGGTGGCGCGCATCGTCGCCCAGCAGCTTTCCGCCAGGCTCGGCCAGGGCGTCGTCGTCGAGAACAGGGCGGGCGCCAACGGCTCGGTGGCGGCGACCTTCGTCGCCCGCTCCCAGCCCGACGGCTACACGCTGTTCATGACCACCAACACCTCGCATTCGGCCAATCCGAGCCTGTTGAAGACGCTGACCTACGACCCGGTGAACGACTTCTCGCCCATCGCCCGCATGGGCAACCTGCCCTTCCTGCTGGTGGTCGATCCGAAGCTGCCGGTGACCTCGGTGAAGGAACTCATCGCCCACGCCAAGGCCAATTCCGGCAAGCTGACCTATGCCAGCGGCAATTCCACCGGTATCGTGGCGGGGGCCACCTTCACCAAGCGCGCCGGCGTCGACATCCTGCATGTGCCCTATCGCTCGACGCCGCCCGCCATCACCGACATCATCGGCGGGCGCATCTCGATGATGTTCGTCGACATCACGGCTTCGCTCAGTCAGGTCAATGCCGGTTCGCTCCGGGCGCTCGCGGTGACGACGGCCGAACGGTCCAAGCTGCTGCCGAACCTGCCGTCGATGCAGGAGGCTGGCGTTCCCGAGTTCGACATCACCTCGTGGAACGGCGTGTTCGGGCCGGCGCGCACGCCGCCCGAGGTGATCACCCGGCTCAACAAGGAGCTCGCCGCCATCGCCACCGACCCGGAGACCGTGAAGAAGCTCGCCGAGATCGGCTTCGACGCCTTCACCCAGACGCCGGAGGAACTCGGCGCCTTCGTCAAGGCGCAGATCGCCAACTGGGCGCGCATGATCAAGGAAGCCGGCATCGAGCCGCAGTGACGTCGATGGACTTCTTGCTAACCGACGACCAGATGGCGCTGCGCGATGCCGTGCAGCGCCTCTGCGCGCGCTTCGGCGACGACTACTGGCTCGAGCGCGATACGAAGGGCGGCTTTCCCGACGATTTTCACCGCGCCTTCGCGGAGGCCGGCTTTCTCGGCGTCGCCATGCCGGAGGCCTATGGCGGATCGGGGCTCGGCATCACGGAAGCGGCCCTCATGATGGAGGCGATCGCTGCCTCCGGTGCCGGCATGTCCGGGGCCTCCGCCATCCATCTCAACATTTTCGGCCTCAACCCCGTCGTGGTGAAGGGCTCGGAGGAGCAGAAGGCGCGCATGTTGCCGCCGCTGATCGAGGGCCGGGAGAAGGCCTGCTTCGGCGTCACCGAGCCCGACGCCGGCCTCGACACGCTGAAGATCAAGACCCGCGCCGAGCGCCAGGGCGACACCTATATCGTCACCGGCCAGAAGATCTGGACCTCGACGGCACAGGTCGCCGACAAGATCCTGCTGCTCGCCCGCACCACGCCGCTGTCCGAGGTGAAGCGGCGCACCGACGGGCTGTCGCTGTTCTATACGACGCTCGACCGCGCCCATGTCGAGGTGCGCGAGATCGCCAAGATGGGCCGCAAGGCGGTCGATTCGAACCAGGTGTTCTTCGACCGCCTGCCGGTGCCCGCGAGCGACCTCATTGGCGAGGAGGGCCGCGGCTTCGACATCATCCTGCACGGGCTCAATCCCGAGCGCATCCTCATCGCGGCGGAGGCCATCGGACTCGGCCGCGCGGCGCTGAAACGCGCCACCGCCTATGCCAAGGAGCGCATCGTCTTCGACCGGCCGATCGGCCAGAACCAGTCGATCCAGCATCCGCTCGCCGAATGCTGGATGGAACTGGAGGCGGCCGAGTTGATGATGCTGAAGGCCGCCACCCTCTATGATCGCGACCAGCCCTGCGGGCCTTTCGCCAATGCGGCCAAGTATCTGGCGGCGGAGGCCGGCTACAAGGCCTGCGAGCGGGCCGTGATGACGCTCGGCGGCATGGGCTACGCCCGCGAGTTCCATGTCGAGCGCTACCTGCGCGAGGCGTGGATTCCGCGGCTGGCACCCGTGTCGGCGCAGCTCATCCTCTCCTTCATCGCCGAGAAGGTGCTCGACCTGCCGAAATCCTACTGAACCAGAACAGGACGCCAGTCCCCGGGGAAACGCCGATGCAACCGACCCACAACGTCCAGCGCCTGCTGGATCTCTACGGCACCATGTGCCGTATCCGCGCCTTCGAGACCGCGGCCCTCAACGCGCACAAGGAAGGGGTCGTGCCGGGGCCGCTGCACGTCTCCATCGGCCAGGAGGGCGTCGCCACCGGCGTCTGCCTCAACCTGACGCCTGAGGATCGGATCACCTCCAACCATCGCGGCCACGGCCACGCCATCGCCAAGGGCGCCGGCGTGCAGGGCATGATGCGCGAGCTGTTCGGGCGCGAGGGTGGCCATTGCCGCGGCAAGGGCGGCTCCATGCACATTGCCGACTTCTCGGTCGGCATGCTCGGCGCCAACGGCGTCGTCTCCGGCGGCATTCCGATCGCGGTCGGCGCGGCGCAGGGCCTGAAAATGCTGAAGTCGAGCGCCATCGCCGTCTGCTTCTTCGGCGACGGCGCCATCAACCGCGGGCCGTTCCTCGAAGGCCTCAACTGGGCGGCGCTCTACAATCTCCCCGTTCTCTTCGTCTGCGAGGACAATGGCGTCTCGGCCTTCACGCAGACGGATTCGGTGACGGCGGGCCCCGGCGTCATCGCGCGGGCGGAATCGCTCGGGGTGCCCGGTGTCACCGTTGACGGCAACGACGTCATGGCGGTGGACGAGGCGGCGGCCCGGCTGGTCGTCGAGGTGCGGGCCGGCAAGGGCCCGCGGCTCCTGCATGCGAAGACCTATCGCATCACCGGCCACACCTCCACCGATGCCGCGACCTGGCGCGACCCGGCCGACGTGGAGGCGGCGAAGAAGCGCTGCCCCATCGACCGGCTCGCCGCGCTCCTCGCCGAGCGTTCGGTCTCCACCGCCGATCTCGCCGCGATCCGGACCAGGGCCGAGGCGGGGATGACAGAGGCCGTCATCGACGCCAAAGGCGCGCCCTGGCCGCAGGAGGCCATCGCCTACGAGGATGTGCAGGACATCGGCGCGGTGCGCTTTGCAGGAGTTTCGGCATGAGCGGTCAGAGCGTCACCCTCGTCGAGGCCGTGCGCCTCGCCGCCCTCCAGGAAATGCGCCGCGATCCCACCGTCTGGGTGATGGGCGAGGACGTCGCGCGCGGCGGCCTCTATGGCCAGTACAAGGACTTCCTGCCGGAGTTCGGGGCGGAGCGCGTCGTCTCCACGCCGATTTCGGAATCGACGATCATGGGCGCCGGCCTCGGCGCCGCGCTGGTCGGCACCCGTCCGATCATCGAGATGCGCATCTTCGACTTCGTCATGTGCGCCATGGACGAACTGGTGAACCAGATCGCCAAGATCCGCTACATGTTCGGCGGTCAGGCCAAGCCTTCGGTGGTCGTGCGCATGCCGCACGGCATCTGGCGCAACTCGGCCGCCCAGCACTCGCAGATGCTGGAATCGTGGTTCGTCCATCTGCCCGGTGTCATCGTGGTGACGCCCTCGACTCCGGCCGATGCGGCGGGGCTGCTGGTGAGCGCCATCCGCTCCGACGATCCCGTGCTGTTCTTCGATCCGAAGAACCTCTTCCCCGTCACCGGCGAGGTCGCCTCCGTCATCGAGCCGATCCCCTTCGGCAAGGCGCGCCAGGCGCGCGAGGGGCGTGATCTCACCATCGTGTCCTGGTCGGCGATCATGCCGGCGGTGGAACAGGCGGCGGCGACGCTGGCGGCCGAAGGCATCGCCGCCGATGTCATCGACCTGCGCACGCTCTGGCCCTGGGACCAGGCGGCGGTCTGCGCCTCGGTCGAGAAGACCGGCCGGCTTCTGGTGGTGCAGGAGGCGGTGTCGGTCGCCGGCTTCGGCGCCGAGGTGGTCTCCACGGTCATTGAGACGCTCGGGCCGGCGATGGTGAAGGCGGCCCGCCGGCTCGGCGCACCGCGCATCCCGGTGCCGTTCTCGCCGCCGCTCGAAGATGCGGTGAAGGTGACGCCGGCCAAGATCGTCGCCGCCGCGAAGGCTGCGATGGGGTGACGCGCCACGGCAGGAATGCCCGGTCCGTGCGGCGCGGGCATTCCGCTTAGGGGAATTACGTAGCACCCCTTATTGTCCCTGTTACAGGGGGGTGGGACAGTCCCGACCTGCGGACGATGGGGCGTCGGGCCGCGATGAGGACATTCGTCATGCGCATCCGAGGTCTTGTTGCGGCCGCGGTGCCGCTTGCTGTCGCAGCGGTTCTCGGTTTCACCGACCCCCGGACGGTGCTGGCTCAAGTCTTTGAGCCCGAACTCGTCGATCTCGCGCAGTTGCCGCCGCGCCCGCAGCCGCGGCCCGACGCCGCCCAGCCGCAGCGCGCCCCCACGCAGGCTCTGCCGCCACTGCGGGCCTATCAGCGCGACGACCTCATCGAGCAGGCGCGCCGCTTCGAGGCTTCCGTCGCCAACAAGAGCGCCGTCGATGTCCGGCCGATCCCCGATATCCGCCGCGATGCCGACGCTGCCGCGACGCGCGGCGACTTCCGCGCCGCAGCCCGTGCCTGGGAAGCGATCGCCCTGCGCTCGGGCACCGATTCGGCGCCCTGGGTGCGCTATTCGCAGGCACTTGGCGGCATCCGCACGAACGACTGGCGGGAGCGCCAGCAGTTGCAGACCGACATCCTGGCCTCCGCCTACATGGCCTATCGCCGCGCCGCGAACCGCAACGAGGAGGCCTTCGCGCTGGCTCACGTGCGACAGATCATGGTGGCGCGCCAGCAGTGGCGCCCGGCCATCGACATCGCCCGCGCCGTGGTCGAGACGCGCG
>CAZEZD010000228.1:0-5181 GCA_964516115.1 uncultured Hyphomicrobiales bacterium | reverse complement strand
TCACCGTGGTGGGCATCGGCGTCGCGCTGCTGATCGGCGGCGTCGTGGTCACCGAAAGCGTTTATTCGATTCCGGGCCTCGGCCGCCTGACGGTGGACGCGGTGCTCGCGCGTGACTTCCCCGTCATCCAGGCGATCATTCTCGCCTTTTCCTTCGTCTACGTCATGATCAACCTGCTCGTCGATCTGTCCTATACGATCTTCGATCCGAGGATCCGCTATTGACCGCCCCCGCCTCATTCGAACCGCTGCCGGCCGCTGACGCGCCCGTCGCAGCGCCCGCAAAGCCGACGGTCTGGCGCAAGCTGTTCCGCAACACCTCGGTCATCATCGGCCTCTCCATCGTGCTGATCATGGTCTTCATCGGCCTGATCGCGCCGCTGATCGCCACCTCCGACCCCTCAGCCATCAACCCCGCCGCGCGCAACCGCTTCCCCATGGCGGAAAGCAGCATGCGCCTCGACGACGGCACGCGGGTGACGGTGAAGCACTACATGGGCACCGACACGCTCGGCCGCGACGTGTTCTCGCGCGTCGTCTATGGCGCGCGGGTGTCCATCTTCATCGGCGTCGCCGTCGCGATCCTGTCGATCGGCATCGGCCTCGTGATCGGCCTGGCCGCCGGCTACATCCGCTGGCTCGACGGCATCATCATGCGGATCATGGACGGGTTAATGGCGATTCCAGCCATCCTGCTCGCCATCGCGGTGGTGTCGCTGTCCCGCGCCGGCCTCGTCTCGGTCATCATCGCCATCGTCGTGCCGGAGGTGCCGCGCGTCGTGCGCCTTGTGCGCTCAGTGGTCCTGTCGGTGCGCGAGGAACCCTATGTCGAGGCGGCGATCATGTCCGGCACGCCGACCATCAAGCTCATCATCCGCCACATCCTGCCCAATACGGCGGCGCCGCTGATCGTGCAGGGCACCTTCATCTGCGCCTCGGCGATCCTGGTGGAGGCGATCCTCTCCTTCCTCGGCATCGGCATCCCGCCGGACGTGCCGACCTGGGGCAACATCATGGCCGAGGGGCGCCAGCTCTTCCGCATCTTCCCCCACAACATCCTCTATCCGGGCATCTTCCTCGCCCTCACGGTGCTCGCCGTGAACATGCTCGGCGACGGGCTTCGCGACACGCTCGATCCGAAAATGGAGAAGCGCGGATGAGCGCCCCGATCCTCGATATCAAGAACCTGACGGTCGAACTGCCCAAGGGCGCCGACCGCAAGAACGCCGTGGAGAACGTCTCCTTCTCCGTCTATCCCGGCGAGATCGTCTGCGTCGTCGGCGAGTCCGGATCGGGCAAGTCGGTCTCTTCGCATGCGGTGATGGGGCTTCTGCCGAAGGGCCAGCTCAAGGCCACGGGCGGCGAGATCCTCCTCCAGGGCGAGGACGTGCTGCAGGCCAGCGGCAGCCGCCTCAGGGCGCTCCGCGGCACCCGCATGTCGATGATCTTCCAGGAGCCGATGACCGCGCTCAATCCGGTCGTCACCTGTGGTGAACAGATCGACGAGGTGCTGGGCATCCACACCGATCTCGGCGCCACCGAGCGCAAGGAGAAGGTGCTCGCGGTGATGGAATCGGTGCGTCTTCCCGACCCGGAGAAGATGTACGACGCCTATCCGCACCAGCTGTCCGGCGGCAAGCGCCAGCGCATCATGATCGCCCAGGCGCTGGTGCTCGATCCTGCTCTCCTCATCGCCGACGAGCCGACCACGGCGCTCGACGTGACGACGCAGGCGCAGATCCTGAAGCTGGTGGCCGAGATGCAGGAGCGCCGCGGCACCGGCGTGCTGTTCATCACCCACGACTTCGGCGTCGTGGCCGAGATCGCCCACCGCGTCGTCGTCATGCAACATGGCAAGGTCGTCGAGACCGGCACGGCCACCGAGGTGCTGAAGAGCCCGCAGCACCCCTACACCAAGATGCTCATCAACGCCGTGCCGACGCTCACCCCTCCGGTGCGCGAGGAGCGTACCGGCGCTCTGGCGCTCGAGACGGTGAAGCTGTGCAAGGTCTATGGCGGCGGCGGCTTCTTCCAGAAGAAGCGCGAGGTGCGCGCCGCCTCCGACGTCGAGATCCGCGTCCGCCGCGGCGAGACGCTGGGCATCGTCGGCGAGTCCGGCTCCGGCAAGTCGACGGTCGCGCGCTGCATCGCCCGCCTCATCGAGCCGACCTCGGGTGGCATCGTCGTCAGCAACATCGACATCGCCAAGCTGCCGGAGCGCCAGCTCAGGCCACACCGCAAGCACTGCCAGATCGTCTTCCAGGACCCCTACCGCTCGCTCAATCCGCGCCGCTCCGTCGGCGCCTCGATCATCGAGGGACCGATCAATTTCGGGCAGAGCGAGGCCGACGCCATCGCCAAGGCGCGCGACCTCATGAACCTGGTGGGGCTGTCGCCCGATGCCCTGGACCGCTACCCACACCAGTTCTCCGGCGGGCAGCGCCAGCGCATCTGCATCGCGAGGGCGCTGGCCATGGAGCCGGAGATCCTCATCGCCGACGAGGCGGTCTCCGCCCTCGACGTGTCGGTGCAGGCGCAGGTGCTCGACCTCCTCGACGACGTCAGGAAGAAGTTCGACCTCGCGGTGCTGTTCATCACCCACGACCTCAGGGTCGCGGCGCAGATCTGTGACCGCATCGCGGTGATGCAGAACGGCGTCGTGGTCGAGCACGGCAAGACGGCCGACATCTTCGCCGCCCCCCAGCACGAATATACCCGCGCGCTGTTCGAGGCGGCCCCCGGTCGCAACTTCCAGTTCGCCCGTGTGGCCTGACAGGGACGGGAGCGGTGTGGGATCATCCGTCATGATCCGCGCCGCGCTCACGCTTCTGGTCATGGCCTTCGGCCTGCCGGCGGGAGCGCAGGGCATCGATCCCGGCATCCTGCGCTCGCTGGCCGGCACATGGCTTGTCGCGCCCGCCGATGGCGCGCCCGGCTGCCGCGTCACGCTGGCGACGACGCCGGCCATCGGCGGCTACGGCCTGGCGGTGTCTCCGCCCTGTGCCCAGCGGGTTCCCGCCATCGCCAATGCCGCGGCCTGGAGCCCGGTCGAGGGCATCAGCCTCATCGACCCGGCCCGACGCACGCTGCTGCGCTTCCGCGAGAACGAGGATGCGTCCTATTCCGCCATGGAGCCCGCGCCGGGATATGTGCTCGTCAAGGCGCCCGAGGGGATCGACCGGGTGCCCAATGCGCGCGACGCCTTCGGAGACTGGGTGCTGCGCCGGCCTGAGGGCGACGTGGTCTGCCGCCTCCACCTGTCCGACCGGCCGCCGCCCGGCGGTCAGGAAAGCTATGCGGTCCGCGTCACCGCGCAGGGTTGCCAGCCCGCCGTTACGCGGCTTCGGCTCGCCTCCTGGCGGATCGAGGCGCCAAAGCTGGTGCTCTACGGCCTCGACGGCAACAGCCTCTCCTTCCTCCTCACCGCGACCGGCTTCACGAAGGACCCGGCCGAGGGCGGGCGGCCGCTGCTGATGGAGCGCGCCGGGCGGTAGGCTCCCGAGGGTCGGCTCATGGTGCCGGTTCCCTGAAAAGTACGGCCCCACCATGCGAGGTTGCGCGCCATCTTGACCCTCCCCCTGCAGGGGGAGGGTCGCTTGAGCGGAGCGAGAGCGGGGTGCGGTGGGGTGACGCGGCATACTTCGGTCAATGTGCGAGCATCCACCCCACCCCGTCGGCCTTCGGCCGCCGACCCTCCCCCTCCAGGGGAGGGTGACGGTTCCGCATCACAGCCACCGGAACGCCGGCTGCCGGACCGTGCAGAAATCGGGTGGAGAGATCGGGTGTCGCCCCGCCGCCAGTCGTGACAGGTCTGCCGGCAGGAGATCCGCCATGACCGACACGACCGCGACCCGCTCGCCCACCGCCTTTTCCCGCCTCTTCGCGACCGCCGGCCTCGTCCAGACGGCCGACCAGATCGCTTTAGCCGCCCTGCCCGTCACCGCCATCCTCGTCATGGGCGCAGGCCCCGGCCTCGTCGGGGCGCTGGTGGCAGCGCAGACCGCCGCCTGGCTCCTCGTGTCGCTGCCGGCAGGCGTCGTCGTCGACCGGCTGTCGAAGCGCCGGGTGCTGCTGACAGCCCTGGCACTCAGCCTTCTCGGCGCCACCGGCGCGGTCGCGGCGGCCGCACTGCAGAATCCGGTTCTGCTCGGCATCGCCGCGTTTCTCGCGGCGGCCGGCACCGTGACCTTCGTCCTCGTCCAGATCGGGCTGATGCCCGAGATCGTCGCCACCGCCAACCTGCCGCGCGCCAATGCGCGGATCGAACTGGCGCGAGCCCTCGCCAGCGCCGCCGCGCCCTTCATCGTCGGTTTTCTTGCGACCCGGGCATCGCCGCTCTCAGGCTATCTCCTCGCCGCCATGCTCGCGCTCGGCGCGCTCGCCTGCGCCACGCGGCTGCGGGTGCCGGATACAGCCGCGGCGACCGCCAAGCCGCCCGTCCTCCAGGCCATCGCCGAAGGTGCACGCTTCGTCGTCGCCTATCCGCTGCTGCGCGCCATCGGCCTCTGCGCCGTCTTCTGGAACTTCGCCTTCGTCGCGCTCCTGGCGGTGTTCGTGCCCTTCGCCCTCACCCGCCTCGGCACGGATGCGGCCGGCGCCGGCCTCGCCCAGGGGGTCAACGGGCTCGGCATGATCGCCGGCGCGGCTGCCGCCCCGTTCATCTTCGCGCGGGTGCAGCCGCGCGCCGTCCTGCTGTTCGGGCCGCTGTCTTCGGCGCTGGGCGCAATCCTGATGGCGCTGTCGCCGCGCATCGGCGGGCTCGCCATGGCCGCCCTCGCCTTCGGCCTCATCGGCTTCGGCCCCATGCTCTGGCTGGTGATGCAGACCTCGGTCCGCCAGATCGTGACGCCGCCCGCCCTCATGGGGCGCGTGACGGCGACCATTCAGGTCGCCATCTATGGCATCCGCCCGATCGGGGCGCTCGCCGGCGGCCTCGTCGGCCAATATGCGGGCCTCGACGCGGCCATCGCCATGGTGGCCGTCGCCTTCGCCGCCTCCGCTCTCGTCTCCGTCGCATCGCCCCTGGCGCGCCTTGCGACGATGCCGCATCCCGCGCCGGCGGCAGGCAGGGTATGACCATCGGGTGCTTGGCGCTGTCGGGCCTTTGGCCTAAGACAGCGCCATCAGTCGCTTGAGGATCATCGCCATGGCCGTCGCCTCGCTCACCCCCGCTTCCGGCTCC
>CAZEZD010000227.1:4545-5192 GCA_964516115.1 uncultured Hyphomicrobiales bacterium | reverse complement strand
TCACCGTGATCTCGCTGACCTCGGACAGCGGCGGGTTCAGCACCGGCGGCGAGGCCAGCACCCTGTTGCCGACCGGCACGAGATCCACCGCGCCCCAGAGCGTCCACCAGCGGCCGGCCCAGTCGGCGACCTCGGCATTCGGCGCGCCGCCCTTCTCGAAGGCCTTGAGAATGTGGCCGATGCCGTCGACCCAGACCTGGGCCGGACCGTCGATGGCGTTGGTCAGCACCGAGATGGCGATGTCCTGCGCCGGGAAGACGGCCGTGCGCGACAGCGTGCCGGCAAAGGACCCGGAATGGCCGAACCAGTCCCACCCGCTGAGCGAGCCGGAGATGGTGCCGAGCCCGTAATAGCGCTCCAGCGTCGATTCATTGTCGCGCCAGTGGCGGCGGGTCATGTCGCGCCGGCTGGCGGCCGAGAGGAGCGTCGACGGAGACGACGGCGCAAGCTGCGAGAAGAAGCGCGCGAGATCGGCGGCCGTGGACACGAAGCCGGTGGCAGAGGCGAGATCGGCGGTTGCGGCGTCCCCGGGGATGACGAGGCGCCTGCCGAAGGGCAGGCGGGTCGAATGGCCCTTCGCCAGCGTGCCCTCGCCCATCAGGCCGATGTCGGCATGGGTTTCCGTCAGCCCTGCCGGCACGACGATC
>CAZEZD010000227.1:475-4535 GCA_964516115.1 uncultured Hyphomicrobiales bacterium | reverse complement strand
CGCGGTAATGCTCGCCGGTCACCGCCTCGATGATGAGGCCGAGGATGCCGAAGCCGTGGTTGGAGTATTTGAAACGCTGGCCGGCGGGCAGGGGCGGCGGCAGCGCCAGTTCCTCGCGCAACTGGGCTGCGGTGAGGAAGGGGCGCAGGTCGCCGAAATAGCCGGCATCCGCGCCGTCGCGGACATAGCCGGCGCTGTGGGACAGCAGTTGCTGCACGGTGGCGGCCGCCGCCGCCTCATGCAGCCCCTGCACGAAGGTGCCCGCCGCATCGTCGAGGCGGAGGAGGCCGCGGTCCTTCAGCTTCAGGATGCCGGCCGCGGTAAAGGTCTTGGAGTGGGAAGCGACTCGGAACCGGTGCCGGGACGTCAGGGCTTCGCCCGAGGCGAGATCGGCCGTGCCGAACGCCTCTTCCAGGACGATCTCGCCCTTGTGGGCAATGGCGATCGAACAGCCAGGCTGGTCGACGTGCTGGACCTGAAAATCGATCCAGCGCGGCACGTAGTCGAGTGCGGCCCTCAGCCAGGCATCCATGGTCATCCCCCTCGCAATACTTGTCGGCGCGACATTGGCACGGCGCTGCGACAGGGGGAAAGCGGGAGATCGCCGGATGGTGAAAGGGCGATCTCCCGTCCGTGCCGTCAGACAGCGGCCAGCTTCTTCTCCACGACGCGTGCATAAAAGGCTGCCGCATAGGGCAGGAGCTTGTCGTTGAAGTCGTAGGCGGGGTTGTGGACCTGGGCGGAATCGCCGTTTCCGATGTTGATATAGGCGCCGGGCACCTTCTCCAGCATGAAGGAGAAGTCCTCCGATCCCATGATGAGCGAGCGGTTGCGCTCGACATTGGCCTCGCCGGCGATCTCGGCCGCGACATCGGCGGCGAAGGTCGCGTGCTCCGGCGTGTTGTAGAGCGGCGCGAAGATCAGCCGCCAGTCGACCTCGGCGGTGGCGCCGAAGCCGGCCGCGACGCCCTTGGCCATGCGCTTCATATTCTCCTCGATCAGCTTGCCGACCTCGGGCTTGAAAAAGCGCGCCGTGCCGCGGATGAAGGCTGTGTCCGGCACGACGTTGTAGGCGTCGCCGCCCTCGATCCGGGTCACCGAGATGACGCCCTGGTCGACCGCGCCGATGTTGCGGGCGACGATGGATTGCAGCGCCGTGACGATCTGGCAGGCGGTGAGCACGGGGTCGATCGAATGCTCAGGGTGGGCACCGTGCGAGCCGCGGCCCTGCACCTTGATGTCGAAGAAGGCCCCGCCGGCCATCATGTGACCGGGCCGGATGGCGAACTTGCCGACGTCGAGCTTCGGCGAATTGTGGAAGCCGAAGACCGCATCGCAGGGGAAACGCTCGAACAGGCCGTCCGCCAGCATGGCGCTGGCGCCGCCGACACCCTCCTCGGCCGGCTGGAAGATGAGGGTGACGGTACCGTCGAAGTTCTTCGTCTCGGCGAGATACTTCGCGGCGCCCAGCATGCTCGAGGTATGGCCGTCATGGCCGCAGGCATGCATGCGGTTTTCGAACTTGGAGCGGTAGGCGAGCTGGGTCGTCTCCTGCATGGGCAGCGCGTCCATATCGCAGCGCAGGCCCACGGAGCGGGTCGACGTGCCGACCTTCAGGCGGCCGACCACGCCGGTCTTGCCGACGTTGCGATGAACCTCGTAGCCCCAGCCCTCCAGCGCCTTCGCGACAATCTCCGAGGTCCGCCGCTCCTCGAAGCCGATCTCGGGATGGGCGTGGAAGTCGTGCCGCCAGGCGGTCATCTCGGGAGCGAGGGCAGTGATCTTCTCGGGGATCGGCATGGACAGGCCCTTGTGTTGGTCTCGATCGTCGGCGCGTGGCCGCGGGGAGAGGGACCATAGCCGCGGCTCGCCGCCCCTGCCATGCAGGCGATGCGGGCGGGCGGGCCGAGCCATGCGCGGCAGCCATGCCTCGCCCGCCCCGAGATTGCGTCGCCGTGCTCCGCTGGCACAGGATGGTGCGCCCCATCACCCCAGCGAGTCCGACTGCCATGAACCCCTGCGACCTCACCGCCGTCGAGGCCCGCCGTCTGATCGGCGCCAAGAAGCTCTCCGCATCCGAACTGCTGGAAAGCTGCATCGGGCGGATCGAGGCTGTCGACCCCGCCGTGAACTGCATGGTGGCGCGGGACTACGAGGGCGCGCGGGCGACCGCGAAGGCGGCCGATGCCGCGGTCGCGCGGGGCGATGCGCTCGGTCCGCTGCACGGCCTGCCGGTCGGGGTCAAGGATCTCGAGAACACCAAGGGCCTCCGGACGACCTATGGCAGCGTTCTCTTCAAGGACTTCGTGCCGGACGAGGACCAGCTCATCGTCAGGTCGGTGCGCGAGGCCGGCGCCATTGTCCTCGGCAAGACCAACACGCCGGAATGGGGCGCCGGCGCCAATACCCGCAACGCCGTCTATGGCGCGACAGGCAATCCCTTCGATCCCGCGAAGTCGGCAGCGGGCTCCTCCGGCGGCTCGGGCGTGGCGCTCGCCTGCGGCATGGTGCCGATCGCCACCGGATCGGACACCGGCGGCTCGCTGCGCAACCCGGCCGCCTTCAACGGCATCGTCGGCTTCCGCCCCTCGCCGGGGCTCGTCCCCAGCGACAAGCGGCCGCTCGGCTGGAACCCCCTGAGCGTCCTCGGTCCGATGGCGCGCACCGTGCCGGACCTCTGCCTGCTGCTCTCCACCATGGTGTCGGACGATGCCTGCGACCCCCTCGCGACGACCATCCACGGCACTGTGGTCCGCCGTCCCGAGGACTTCGCGGTGCCGGCCGAGATCGACCTCGCATCGCTCCGCGTGGCAGTCACCCCGGATTTCGGCTTCAGCCCAACCGAGAAGCACATCCGCGAGGTCCTGGCCGAGAAAGTCGGGTTTTTCGCCCACCTGTTTGCCGGCGTCGACGGCGCGACGCCCGATTGCACCGGCACCGATGAGGTTTTCGAGGTGCTGCGCTCCGTCGCCTTCATGGCCGGCATGTATGAGCGGGTGCGCGACACGCCCGAACTGGTCGGCCCCAACGTGCGCGCCAATGTCGAGGAGGGGCTGACCTATTCCGCCCTCGACGTGACGCGGGCGCTGAAGCAGCAGACGGTGCTCTACAAGAACTGGCAGCGCTTCTTCGAGGGCTACGACGTCATCCTCTCGCCGGCGGTGACGCTGAGCCCCCGGCCCTGGTCGGAACTCTATCCCGCCGAGATCGACGGCACGCCGACGCGCACCTATTTCCACTGGCTCGCCAACGCCTATGCGGTGACGACGGTCGGCTATCCCGCGATCTCGCTCCCCGTCGGGCTCGACCACAACGGCATGCCCTTCGGGCTGCAGATCGTCGGGCCGCGCGGCGGCGATGCGAAGGTTCTTGCCGTGGCGGCGGCGCTGGAGCGGGAGCTTGCCGGCGATCCGCGCACGGCCCGTCCGGTTCCCGACATCGCCAGGCTTTCGGCCGCGGCGCCGATCAGCGCCATGCCCGGTTTCATGGGCTTCGACTGACCGCCGGGCAAAGCCGATTGCAAGACCCGCCCGGGCGCGCAACGATGGAAGGCCTTGCGCCGCGGAGATTGGCGCAGGCTGTGAAGGGGGACTCGCGATGATATTTGACAGACGTACGCTTCTGAAGGGCGCGACGGCCTCGCTGGTGGCAGCGCCGGCGCTGGCGCAGGACTGGCGCGCTTCCACCATGCGGTTCATCCCGCAGGCGAACCTGTCGTCCCTCGACCCGATCTGGACGACGGCCACCGTCACAAACAACCACGGCTATT
This sequence comes from uncultured Hyphomicrobiales bacterium, assembly GCA_964516115.1. Taxonomy (GTDB): domain Bacteria; phylum Pseudomonadota; class Alphaproteobacteria; order Rhizobiales; family Phreatobacteraceae; genus Phreatobacter. The sequence goes on along the minus strand of CAZEZD010000227.1, from coordinate 766 downwards.
ACGTCTACGACACGCTCTTTGCGGCAGACATGAACTTCAAGGCCCAGCCGCAGATGGCCGAGGGGCACGAGGTGCTCGACAACGGCCTGCGCTGGCGGATCAAGCTGCGCCCCGGCCTGAAGTTCCACGACGGCGAGGCGGTCCGCGCGCAGGACTGCATCGCCTCTATCATGCGCTGGACGCAGCGCGACGCCTTCGGCCAGCTGGTCGGCAAGGTCATCGACGGCACGCAGGTGATCGACGACCGCACCTTCGACATCAAGCTGAAGCGGCAGTTCCCGCTCCTGCTCG
>CAZEZD010000227.1:0-465 GCA_964516115.1 uncultured Hyphomicrobiales bacterium | reverse complement strand
CCTTCGTCATGCCGGAGCGCCACGCCAAGACCGAGGCCACCAGGCAGGTCACCGAGATGGTCGGCTCGGGTCCCTACCGCTTCATCGCCGGCGAGTACAATTCCGGCAGCCGGGTGGTCTACGAGAAGTTTGACGCCTATGTGCCGCGCCAGGAGGCCGCCAGCCGCGGCGCCGGCGGCAAGGTCGCCCATTTCCCGCGGATCGAATGGCACATCATGCCCGATACCTCGACCGCAGCGAACGCCATCGTTCGCGGCGAGATGGACTGGTGGGAGCGTCCGCCCGCCGACCTTCAGCCGCTGCTGGCCCGGTCGCGCGACATCACCCGCGAGGTCACCGATCCGTCGGGCCGCCTCGCCATCATGCGCCTCAACCACCTGCAGGCACCCTTCAACAACGTGAAGGTGCGTCAGGCCGTCCGGATGGCGGCGATGCAGGAAGACTACATGCGGGGATCGCAGGGCA
>CAZEZD010000226.1:0-5200 GCA_964516115.1 uncultured Hyphomicrobiales bacterium | reverse complement strand
GCAACGGCGTGACCGTCCACATGAAGGAGATCGACGCGCCGATCCGCATCTTCGGGCGCCACTGGGGCGGCCTCAGGATGGCCTACCGGCTATGAGCGGGCCCGGCCCCTCCGAACCGGTCGCAGGCATGCGCGGAGCGGTGGCGAGGGAACCGGCGACCGCCTGTTCGGTTGAAGGACTAGCGGTGGAGGAAAACATGGCGGACGAGACCCCTTGGGCCCGGTTCTATCGGCAGCAGGCGGGGGAAGCCTTTTCCTCGACGGTGGGCCGGCTCCTCGACAGCTGGAAGACCCGCAGGACCCTCGGCGACCGCGACGTCTCTGACGGCGACGCACGTTCGCTCCGTCGCTGAATCCCCGTCAGTATCTCCCAACCAACTCGCCTGCCAGCGCTTCAGCGAGAAGGCTGTCGAGGGGAATGGCGTTTGTCGGGTGCGGAACGCTGCTGGTCGAGCGCACGGACCCGATGCCTGCCTCTGTGAAATCGTCAAGCATTGCCGGCGGGAAGAGGGCATGGGTGACGACGACGTCCACTCTCGCGGCCCCGGCCGCCAGAAGCATCCTCGCGCAGGCGATGATCGTACCTCCCGAGGACACGATGTCGTCGAACAGGACCGCCGGTCGCCCGGCGAGGATCGCGGGATCGGGCAAGGTGATGTCGACGGAGCGATCTCCGTGGCGCGTCTTGCGCGCGACGGTATGGTCGACGCGAAGCCTTGCGCCGAGGTCCCGCGCCCACGGCTCCGATTCCTCATCCGGACCGACCACGACGGTGCGCGCGTCGTAGCCGGCAGCGGAAACGCCTTCCGCAATGGCCGGAATGGCCGAGAGGTTCAGGGTCTCGATGCCGGGGAAGACAGCCTCCAGGGATGACGTGCGGTGCAGGTGCGCATCGACCGTGACGACGCGGTCGAAGGCTCCTGCGAGCAGGCGGCCGACCACCGCCTGGCTGATCGCCTCGCCCGGTGCGAAGGCGGTGTCCTGCCGCATGTAGCATAGATAGGGCGCGACCAGCACAAGCCGCCGCGCCCCGCCGCGTCTGAGCGCTTCGGTGGCGAAGAGCAGCGCGATGAGCTTGTCGTTCGGCTGGTCGAGCGAGGCATAGAGGATGGTCGTCGGCGCGGCGGGCCCGACCGTGACGCAGAGTTCCGTATCGGGAAACCTGTGCACGGCGATCGTGTGCGCGGGGATGCCGAGCCTGAGCGCGAGCCTTGTGGCATCCGCGGCCCCGCACTCCAGGCTCTGGACGGTGATGCCCGTCATCGCGGGGTCTCCGCCCTCGCATCGTCGTGGCCATCGATGAGGTAGCCGGAATCGGCATCGGCCGCTGCCGCCGCCAGATCGAACTCGGCCTGGTCGAAGGCATGGATCCGGTAGAGCGGCTCGCCCATCTCGACCCGGTCTCCGATCTTCTTGAAGATGCGGATGCCGGCGCCCTTGTCGAGCGGCGCGCCGGCCGTGCGCGCGAGGCGGTTCAGCCGCAGGCAGTCGATGGAGTTCACCACGCCGTCGGCCGGCGCGAGGATGTCGGCGGTCATCGTGCCGAGATCGGTGCGGCAGGAGGAGGGGCCCTGCGCGTCGATGATCTTCTCCATCTGACGGAGCGCTGCGCCGCTTTCGAGCAGTTCGCGCGCGCGGGCATAGCCCGTGCCGCCGCGCAGTCCGGGATCGAAGTCGAGCACGTGGGCTGCGAGCCTGAGCGACTTCTCGCGCAGGTCGGCCGGTGCCGACGGATCGTTGGACAGCACCGCCATGACGTCGGCCGCCTCGAGTACGGGGCCTATGCCGTTGCCGATCGGCTGCCGTCCGTCGGTGGTGACGACCTCGACCGCGATGCCGAGATGCCCGCCGACGAACTCGAAGAGCTTCCTCAGGCGCATCGCCTCGGTGGCGTTCCTCAACTTGGCCGCCGGCCCGACCGGCAGATCGACCAGAAGATGCGTCGAACCCGCGGCGAACTTCTTCGACATGATCGAGGCGACCATCTGTTCGCGCGTGTCGATGCCGAGCGGCCTTTCGACCGAGATGAGAATGTCGTCGGCTGGCGACAGGTTCACGTGGCCGCCCCAGACGAGGCAGCCATGGCAGGCGTTCACGACCTCGCGCATCTCGTCCATGCCGAGGTCGACGCGGGCGAGCACCTCCATCGTGTCGGCCGTTCCCGCCGGCGAGGTGATCGCGCGTGAGGATGTCTTCGGCATGGTGAGGCCGTGGGCCGCGACGATCGGCACCATCACCATCGAGGTGCGGTTGCCGGGAATGCCGCCGATGCAGTGCTTGTCGACGACGATGGGGCGGCCCCAGTTGAGCTGGGTTCCGGCGCTGGCCATGGCCCGCGTCAGGGCGAGCAGTTCCTCGCCGGTGATGAAACTCGCCGAGCCCACGAGGAAGGCGGCGATCTCCATGTCCGAATAGCGATAGTGGGCGATGTCGTCGATGATCGCGCCGATGGCGGCGGTGCTGAGCGTGTGCCCCATGATCTTCTCGCGGACGGCATCGAGGCTCGCCGGTGGCGTCGCCGGGGTGACGGAAACCCAATCACCGGCTGGCCGGCCGAACCGGCGGAAGGCCGGTTCCGCCAGCCCGATCTCGTCGGGGCCGACCAGTGCGTCGTCGTCGGTGATGAGCAGCGTCATCGGCATGGTCTTCGTCGCATGCCGGAGCTCGACACGGCTGAAGCCGCGGAACACCTCGGGTCGCAGCGCCTTGGACCGGCGCGAGATGACGGCGACGTTCTCCCGGCCGGTGTCGAGCGCAATGCGGCGGATCCTGAGTTGGGGTCGGAGCATGCGTATCGGGACCTCGGCGTGCGGACTTTGATGGGACGCCAGCGCAGCATAGGAGGTCGCCGCCCTGGAAGACATGTGCCCCCGGGTCGGCTGCAACCCGACTTGATCCATAGCAACGCCGGGCAGGGGGCAGGGGATCAGACTATACACATTCGAATTCTTGAAAGAGGGAGAAGTCCCATGCGCAGGCTCATTCTGACGGCCGTCGTTTCGACGTGCCTTGCGACTACAGCCATGGCCCAGCCGGCCGCCCAGAACTGGGGGCCGGGCTACGGAGGGGGGCGATGGACCCGCATGGATCCCGAGCAGCGATCGGCCCGCATGGATGCGCGCCTCGCCGCCATGAAGGCCTCGCTCCGCCTCACTGCCGATCAGGAGCAGCTGTGGGCGCCGGTCGAGGCGGCGATGCGCGAGGCGATGAGCCAGCGCTATGCCCGCATGGAGGCCATGCGCGGGCAGCGCCAGAGCGCCACCCCGCCCAACCCGGTGCAGGGCCTGCGCACAGCCTCCGACATGATGGCGGAGAATGCCGCATCCCTGAAGAAGATCGCCGAGGCCGCCGAGCCGCTCTATGCGGCCCTGGACGATGCGCAGAAGCGCCGGGCCGACGGGCTGTTTGCCCGGGGCGGTCGCGGCATGATGCGCGGGCAGGGCTGGCACGGCGAAGGTGGGGGCTGGAGCTGGGGTTCCGGCGGCTGGGGCTGGGGGCGTCCGGCCCGTTGATCCGGACTTTGCCGGGTCTCGTCCGGTCTGCTCTGGCCGGGTGACCGTGGAAACGGTTCCAGGAAGCGGCGGCTGCCTATACCGGGCCGGCCGCCGCGTTCGATTCAGGCTTCCGTTGGCTTCAGCCGGGCGGCAGGCGATGGCCGGGCGTCCAGGGCCCTCGGCCGCGCCCACGGTTCCGCCTTGAACAGCCGCGCCACCCAGGCCGCCGCGACGATGCCGGCAAGCCCGGCGATGTTGATCACCGTCACCGGTCCGGGTGTGTCGCCCAGGATGTCGAGCGCGATGCCGCCGATCCACGCGAGGACCGTGCAGGCGAGGAAGGCCGGCAGCGATTGCGTGCCGACGAGGGTCAGCACCCGGGCCGCCCAGGTGTCGAGCAGCCATCGGGCGCGTTCCAGCAGCGACAGGACGAGATAGGCCAGTGCCAGAAAGTGGATGATCCGGACCGGGTGGAGGTTGGTCCAGGTGTTGAGGGGCAACACCGCCGCCTGGATGTCGATCAGCGCCGGATAGGCGTCGGTGAAGCCCCAGAAGTTGAAGGGCACCGAGACCGCGACGATCGCGGCGGCGATGGCAACGAGGCCGCGGCGGTCGAGGGCCGGCGGAGTCCACCAGCCGAGCCCGATGGCGAATCCTGCGAAGAACAACACCTGCCACGCGAAGGGGTTGAAGAACCAGTGTCCGGCATCGCTCGACCGCCCCGGCATCTCGAGCCCGAGCAGAAAGGTCGCCGCATAGAGGGCCGCGGACAGCGCGAAAGGCGCGACGGGATGCAGCCGGCGCGCCGCCATCATCACCGGGACGAGGGCCAGCACGACGATGTAGAGCGGCAGGATGTCGAGCAGCATCGGCACGTAGGTGAGCGTCACGAGACCGGCGAGCGCCTGCGCCGGCGCGGAGAAGACATGGGACAGTGCCCGAGCGGCATGGCTGCCTTCCGGCGCCAGCAGCACGGTGAGGCCGGCCAGAGCGGCGAAGAGGGCGAGGTGCGTCCAGTAGAGCTGCCAGATGCGGTTGGTGATCTTCAGCGTGCCGTTCAGGAAGCCGGCCGTGGAGAAGGTGCGCCCGAAGGCGATGGCGCTGGCGAACCCCGATCCGAAGACGAAGAGTTCGGTGGCCGAGGAGAAGCCGAAGCGGGCCGGAATCCAGGCGAGCCAGGGATTTTGCGGCATGTGGGCGATGAAGATGATCAGCATGCACAGGCCGCGGAACACGTCGAGCCGGAGGTCGCGGGGGCGCTTGGGCGTGGCGGTCATGGATCGGGCTCGTCTGTCGCGGTGAACAGGCTACGCATGGGCCGGCCCGTTCGTTACGCACGCCCCGCCCGGGCGATCCGCTGCGGGCCCTCACGACTTGGTGAAGTCGTCGCCGGTAACGCCGCCGCCGCCGGAGCGAATGGTCATGCAACGGGGCGGGCGTCGCCCCGAAAACCCCGGAGGGACCGCCATGATCGCCGATGCCGCACCAACAACCCTGCCCGCTGAGACCCGCATCGCCGGCATCGCCGTGCCCGGCCTGCGCGAGATGGTCGCGCTCATGGTCGGCGGCTTCGCCGGTCTCGGCCTCTGGGAGATCTGGGCCAATGTGCCGACCGCCATCGTCGCCGGCGGGCCGCTGGAGCCGCCGTCGCTGATCAAGGCGCTGTTCGCGGCCCGCCTCGGCTTCGAGCCCTCCGACGTCGTGGCG
>CAZEZD010000225.1:0-5205 GCA_964516115.1 uncultured Hyphomicrobiales bacterium | reverse complement strand
ACGATCTCCCGGGGCTCGAGGGCCTCGAGGAGGTCACCGTCACCTCGCCCTGGGGCGAGCCGTCCGACGTCCTGCGCCGCGGACGCATCGGGTCGACCGAGATTGTCTTCCTGCCGCGGCACGGCCGGGGCCACCGCTACAGTCCCTCGGAGATCAACTATCGCGCCAATATCGACGTGCTGAAGCGGGTGGGGGTCACCGATCTCGTCTCGCTCTCGGCGGTGGGCTCGTTCAAGGGTGAACTGCCACCCGGTCATTTCGTGCTGGCGGACCAGTTTATCGACAAGACCTATCTCCGGCCGTCGAGCTTCTTCGGTCGCGGCTGCGTCGCCCATGTCGCCTTTTCGCATCCCGTCGCGCCGCTGCTGCAGAAGCGGCTGGCGGCGGCCGCCGAGGCGGAGGCGATCCCCCATCAGGTCGGCGGCACCGCTGTCTGCATGGAGGGTCCGGCCTTCTCGACGCTGGCCGAGAGCCTGTTCCACAAGGGACAGGGCTGGGACCTCATCGGCATGACCTCGATGCCGGAGGCCAAGCTCGCCCGCGAGGCCGAGATCTCCTACGCCTTCGTCGGCATGGTGACGGATTTCGACGCCTGGCACGAGGAGGTGGGGCCCGTGGACGTGTCGCAGGTCATCCACCACCTGCATTCCAACGCCGACAAGGCGCGCCGCCTGGTGGCACGGCTCGCGCGCGACTTGCCCGCCACGCACGAGCCATGTCCGATCCACTCCGACAGGGCGCTGGAACACGCCATCATCACGGCGAAGGAACACCGCGACCCCGAACTCGTGGCGAAGCTCGATGCGGTCGCCGGCCGCGTGATCGGCCGTTGAGGCGTCAGAGCCAGCCGAAGGGGCCGCCCATGTAGCCGTAGCGCCAGGCGCCGACGCCCCAGAACAGCAGGCCGCCGATGATCTTGACGACCAGCGCGACGGCGATGACGGCGGGGATCGCGGCGAGCGCGGCCTTGAAGAAGAAGCCGACCAGCCGGGTGAAGGGCACGTCGATGGCGGCGACGGTGATCGGGGTCGGCTGGTAGGTGGCCTGTGCGGCCGGGGTCTGTGGCATGGTCATGATGGCTCTCCGTCGTGTGGACGCCAGTCCGGCCCGAAGGCGGCGGCTTTCCTTGGTGGTCGCTCCCTCGCTAGAGTTATGCGGCGGCCCGGACGGGCGCCAATGAATTCGCGGTAAGGTTCTGCCGCTTCAACGAAGGCATGACGGATGACGACGGACGAGGATCTGCGGAACGCGGTCAGGACCATCCCGGACTATCCGAAGCCCGGGATCATGTTCCGCGACATCACCACGCTGCTCGGCAATGCGCGGGCTTTCCGCCGCGCAGTCGACCAACTCGTCCACCCCTATGCCGGCGGCAAGATCGACAAGGTCGCGGGGATCGAGGCGCGCGGCTTCATCCTCGGCGGCGCCGTGGCGCATCAGCTCTCCGCTGGCTTCATCCCGATCCGCAAGAAGGGCAAGCTGCCGCACCAGACGGTGCGCATGGCCTATGCGCTGGAATATGGCACCGACGAGATGGAGATCCATGTCGACGCCATCCGGCCGGGCGAGAAGGTCATCCTCGTCGACGACCTCATCGCCACCGGCGGCACGGCGGAGGGCGCGGTGAAGCTCTTGCGCCAGATCGGCGCCGAGGTCGTCGCCGCCTGCTTCATCATCGACCTGCCGGCACTCGGCGGAGCGGCGAAGCTCAGGGCCATGGGCGTGCCGGTGCGGGCGCTGATGGCATTTGACGGGCATTGAGCGGCGCATCCTGAACGGGATCGGATAGCTTCGTTCGACCCTGTCCGCGCTGTGCTGGGCGCGTGACGCGGCTGGCAGGCGCGCCGCGGGAGTTGTTCGTCTGCTGCCGGATCCTCACAACCTCCAGGGGCTTTCGGCGAACCTGGCGCTGACGAAGTCGAGGAAGGCCCGCACTTTGGGAAGCCTCTGGCGTCCTGGCGGAAAGACGAGGTGTATAGGGATCGGATCGTCGACGTGAGTCCCGGCGAGAAGGCGGATCAAGCGACCCGCGTGGATTGCCGGGGCGGCCAGCATGTCGCCGACGCGCGCGATGCCGACATCGGCGAGAGCAAGGGCGAGGGCGCCTTCCGCCGTGCCGATGCGGACCGGTCCCTGGACGGCGATCTGGGGGAGCTGCCCGTCCTCGCGGAAGGGCCATCGCGCCATATCGGGGGTGGTGGTGATCGCCAGGCAGGCATGACGGGCGAGGTCGGCCGGTCTTTTCGGAATACCATGGCGGCCGAGATAGGCGGGGGAGGCGACAATGACGCGGCGAACCTCGGCAAAGCGCCTGGCGGCGAGGCGATCGTCGCCGACCGGACCCGTGCGGATGGCAACGTCCAGTTCCTCGCCGACGACGTCACAGATGCGGTCCTCCACCGTCAGGTCAAGACGGACGTCCGGGTAGGCCTCGCCGAAGGCCACGAGTGCAGGGGCGAGCTGGCGCATCGCGAAGCTGATTCCGGAATTGATGCGGAGCCGGCCCTGGGGACGGCCGCTGCCTTCCATTGCCGTGGCTTCGGCATCGTCGATGGCCCCGAGGATCAGGCGGGAGGCGGCGATGTAATCCTGGCCGGCGGGGGTCGGGACGATGCGCCGGGTCGTGCGTTCCAGAAGGCGGACGCCGAGCCGCTGCTCCAGCCGTGTGACAGCCTTGGAGACGGCCGATGGCGTCACGCCCAGGTGCTCGGCGGCGGCAGTGAAGCCGCCGCGATCGACCGCGGCAACCAGAATTTCCATCGCGGCGGCGCGATCCATTCGTGCCTCCAGTTCCACAAAGAACGGAATTGTAACCAGATTATCGAAAATGCGGAAAAGAATAAACCTTCTCATGTCGACACGACGTCGGCGCGGGAGAGTTCGCCATGGCCCATCATGTCGATCATCGGGATGTCTTCAGCTACGCTGACGTACGGCGCCGGGCAGAGCGCGAGCGCGCGCTGGCCTTGCGCTCCGGATGGCGTCTGCTGATGTCGACTGTCCGGCGATGGACGAAGGGTGACGCCCGTCAGCCCGTCATCGGCACGAAGACCGATCCGTCGAACGAGAACACCAGTTCGCCGTGCTGGTTCTCGCCGGTGTTGAGCGAGAAGGCGATGCCCCAGCCGGGCCGCGAGGCGAGCGGGCGCTTGTCGACGAATTCGGTGTAGTAGGTGACCGAGTCGCCCGCCCGGACCGGCTTCAGCCATTTGAGGTTCCTGAAACCGCCGGAGGGGCCGGTGTTGCGCGGCGGAAGGCCTTTGGCCGCCCGATCGGCGGCGATGCGCTGGAGGCTCTCGACGCGCATGCGCATCCAGACGCTGCCGGTATGCCAGCCGGACGCCACCAGGCCGCCGAAGTGGGTCTTCGCGCCCTCTTCCGCCGAGAGGTGGAAGGGCTGGGGGTCGAACTTGCGGGCGAAGGCGATGATCGCCTCGGCCGTGAAGGTGTAGGAGCCCAGCGTCTGGCGTTCGCCGATGACGATCTCGTCATACATGGTCAGGCCGCTCCCGCCATGCGCCGGGCGAAGAAGATCGGGTTGGTCTGCACCACCACCACCTCGCCCTTCTGGTTCATGAGGTCGAAGCGGAACCGCACCATGCCGCGATCGGGCTTGGAGGCGGAGGGCTTCACCTCAAGGATTTCACAGCGCGCCGAGAGCACGTCGCCTGGAAAGACCGGCTTCAGCCATTTCACCTCGTCGATCCCCGGCGAACCGATGGACGTCGAGCCATGGATGAAGTGGTCGAACATCAGACGCATGAGGATCGAGCAGGTGTGCCATCCCGAGGCCGCGAGGCCACCGAGCAGCGAGGCCTTGCCCGCCTCCTCGTCCAGATGGAACGGCTGCGGGTCGAACTCGGCGGCGAAGGCGATCACATCCTCCCGCGTCACCTCGTAGGCGCCGAAGGTGGTGACCGTGCCGGGGACGAAATCCTCGAAGGCGGGATAGGGCGTCGCTGTCGTCATGGGGGCCGGGCCAGGTGAAAGGGTTTCGCCCTTATGCCGCAAACGGACGGGCTCGTCCGTCCGCCGTTCGGCAGGCTGCCATGCGGACGAGCCCGGTCTTCAGTTGGCGAAGCGGAAATGCAGCACGTCGCCGTCGGCGACCACGTATTCCTTGCCCTCGAGGCGCAGCGTGCCGGCGTCGCGGGCGCCGGCCTCGCCACCGAGCGCCGTGTAGTCGGCGAAGGCGATGGTCTCGGCGCGGATGAAGCCCTTCTCGAAATCGGTATGGATCACGCCTGCCGCCTGGGGAGCCTTGGTGCCCTGGGTGATGGTCCAGGCGCGCGCTTCCTTTGGGCCCACGGTGAAGTAGGTGACGAGGGAGAGCAGTTCGTAGCCGGCGCGGATGACGCGGTTGAGGCCGGGCTCCGCGAGACCGACCGCCTCGAGGAAGTCCTTCTGGTCCTCAATCGCCATGACCGCGATCTCGCTCTCGATCTTGGCCGAGACGACGACGGCCCTGGCGCCCTCTGCCTTCGCCCGCTCGAAGACGCGGGCCGAGAAGGTGTTGCCCTTGTCGGCGGAGGCTTCCTCGACGTTGCAGACGTAGAGCACCGGCTTGGTGGTGAGGAGGTTCAGCATGGCGAAGGCCTTCTCCTCCTCCGCCTTCACCTCTGTCATGCGGGCAGGACGCCCGTCGCGCAGGTGGACCAGGGCGCGGTTGATCAGGTCGACCTGCTCCTTGACCTCCTTGTCGCCGCCCTTGGCCTTCTTCTCGAGGCTGACAACCCGCTTCTCAAGGCTTTCGAGGTCCGCGAGCATCAGTTCGGTCTCGATGGTCTCGATGTCGGCAATCGGGTCGACCTTGCCCTCGACATGGGTGATGTCACCGTCCTCGAAGCAGCGCACGACATGGGCGATGGCGTCCACCTCGCGGATATTGGCGAGGAACTGGTTGCCGAGGCCCTCGCCCTTCGACGCGCCGCGCACGATGCCGGCGATGTCGACGAAGGTGATGCGGGTCGGGATGGTCTGCTGCGACTTGCCGATGGTGGCGAGCTGGTCGAGGCGGGGATCGGGCACCGCGACGTCGCCGACATTCGGTTCGATCGTGCAGAACGGATAGTTCGCCGCCTGCGCCGCAGCGGTCTGCGTCAGGGCGTTGAAGAGGGTCGACTTGCCGACGTTCGGCAGGCCGACGATGCCGCATTTGAAGCCCATGGGAGGTCCGATCTGAAGCTGTGGCGCCTTGTCGAATGC
>CAZEZD010000224.1:4342-5207 GCA_964516115.1 uncultured Hyphomicrobiales bacterium | reverse complement strand
ATCTCGACCGGATCGGCCGACCCCTTCTCGCCGATGCCGAAGGCGGCGGACGGCGTCGCCGGCGTCAGGATGGCGTCGACGCCCGAGGCATAGGCCTGCTCGAAATCCTGCTTGATCAGCGTGCGCAGCTTCTGGGCGCGGACGTAATAGGCGTCGTAGTAGCCGGCGGACAGCACGTAGGTGCCGATCATGATGCGGCGCCTGACCTCCTTGCCGAAGCCCTTGGCGCGGGTCTTCTCGTAGAGCTCGACGATGTCCTTGCCCGGCTCACGCAGGCCGTAGCGGACACCGTCGTAGCGGGCGAGGTTGGAGGAGGCCTCCGCCGGCGCCACGATGTAATAGGCGGGAAGCGCGTATTTCGTATGCGGCAGCGAGATCTCGACGATGTTGGCGCCGGCATCCTTCAGAATCTGCGCGCCCTCGTTCCAGAGCTTCTCGATCTCCTCCGGCATGCCGTCGATGCGGTATTCCTTCGGGATGCCGATGGTCATGCCCTTGACCGACTTGCCGACCGCCGCGACGTAATCGGGCACCTCGCGGTCGACGCAGGTCGTGTCCTTCGGATCGGACCCCGCGAAGGAGCGCAGCATCATCGCCGCATCCTTCACGTCGCGGGCGATGGGGCCGGCCTGGTCGAGCGAGGAGGCGAAGGCGACGATGCCCCAGCGCGACACCCGGCCATAGGTCGGCTTGATGCCGACCGTGCCGGTCAGCGCCGCCGGCTGGCGGATCGAGCCGCCGGTGTCGGTGGCGGTGGCGGCGGCGCAGAGGTTGGCGGCAACGGCCGCGGCCGAGCCGCCGGATGAGCCCCCCGGCACCAGGGGAGTCTCGTCCCCGGACCGGCGCCACGGATTGATCACCGGCC
>CAZEZD010000224.1:0-4332 GCA_964516115.1 uncultured Hyphomicrobiales bacterium | reverse complement strand
AGCATGGCGGCGACGGCGGCCGAGGAGCCGCCGGAGGAGCCGCCGGGAACGAGGTAGCTGCCCTCGACACCGCCGGCGCCGGCGCCGACGTTGGAGCCCTGCCGCCGCCAGGGGTTGATCGGTCCGGGGAAGCAGCTCGTCTCGTTGGACGACCCCATGGCGAACTCGTCGTTGTTGAGCTTGCCGAGCATGACGGCGCCGTCGCGCCACAGATTGCTCGTCACCGTCGATTCATAGGGCGGCACGAAATTGCCGAGGATGTTCGAGCAGGCGGTGGTCCTGACGCCCTTGGTGCAGAACAGATCCTTCACGCCGAGCGGAATGCCCTCCAGCGGCCCCGCCTCGCCCTTCGCGATCCGCGCGTCGGAGGCGGCCGCCATCTCCAGCGCCTTCTCGGGCGTCTCCAGCACATAGGCGTTGAGCTTGCGGCCGGTCTCCATGGCCGCGAGGTAGGCGCGCGTCAGGTCGGCCGCCGAGAACGACTTCCTGGTGAGGCCGTCGCGGGCCTCGGCGATGGTCAGCTTCGTCAGGTCGCTCATCACTTACTCCACGACCTTCGGCACGGCGAAGAAATGGCCCTCGCGCTCGGGCGCGTTGGCGACGATGAGGTCCGGAATGCCGCCGTCGGACACGACATCCTGCCGCTTCTTCATGGCCATCGGGGTGACGGAGGTCATCGGCTCGACATTGGAGACATCGACCTCGTTCAGTTGCTCGACGAAGGCGAGGATGGCGTTGAGCTCGCCCTGGAGGTGCGGGACCTCCTCATCGGTCACGGCAATGCGCGCGAGATGCGCGATACGCCGGACGGTCGCCTGATCGACGGACATGCGGAAGTCACCGTTGGAACGAGGAAGAATGGATGGGGCGTCTTAGCATCAGCCCGTTTCGCGCCGCAATGGTATCACCGGAGGCATCACCGATTGACACCTTCACCCCGCGCCGACTACGAGGACGCCCATGACGACGGCCCGCACCATCGCCCGCCCCTATTACGCCCCGCTCCCATAACAGCGGGACGTTTCGTCATTCCTCGACCGCTGCCTCGCCAGCGGTCCTTATCGGCAGCCCCTCTGGCAGACAGCCCCACCAGAGACCTGCCATGGACACGATCAAACTCCTCCCTCTCCGCCCGCGCCTCGGCATTTTCGGCTTCGGCGCCTTCGGCCGCTTCATGGCGGGCCATCTGCGCCGCCACTTCGACGTCCTCGCCTACGATCCCATGGCGGGTCCGTCCATAGATGGCGTGCGCCCGGCGAGCCTTGCCGCCGTCGCCGGATGCCCGATCCTCGTCTTCGCCGTGCCCGTGGCCGGGCTTGGCGAGGCCCTTGAGGCGGCGCGGCCGCATATCCGGCCGGGAGCGCTGGTCCTCGACGTCGGTTCGGTCAAGGTCCTGCCGGCGACGCTCATGCGCGCCACGCTTCCCGACGGCGTGCGGATCGTCGCGACCCATCCGCTGTTCGGCCCGGAGAGCGGCCGCGACGGCATTGCAGGGCTGAAGATCGCGATCTGTCCGGTGCGCGGCGGCGGCGAGCGGCGCGTCGCCGCGTTCCTGCGGCGGGCCTTCGGGCTCCGCGCCTTCGTCAGCTCGCCGGAGGAGCACGATCGCGAGGCCGCCATCGCCCAGGGGCTGACGCATCTCATCGCCCGGGCGCTCACCGGCCTCGAACCTCTGCCCACGCGCATCACCACGCGCAGCTTCGATCTGCTGATGGAGGCCGTCGGCATGGTGCGGAACGATGCGCCGGGCGTTCTGCAGGCGATTGAGCAACTCAACCCCTATGCCGCGGAGATTCGTCGGCGCTTTCTCGATCTGGCGGCTGCGGTCCCGGCGACCCACAGTCGCCCGGCGCCTGCGGGTCCCGCGCCGGCCGCACCAGCTTCGGCAGGTCGCGCAGGCGGAACCTGAGGATGGACTTTGCCGGAATGGCGCCATTCTCGCGGCGACCGAACCGTGACGCCGCCTCCACCACGACGGCCCTGTGCTCGGCGACGAGCTTTTCGCGCAGCGCCCGCGCCGCGGCGGCGCCGCCCTGCGGGATGACGCGGGGAGCGGCCGTGACGATGGCGAGCTCCGAGACCTCCGGCTGGCCGGCCCGCTCGCGGGCCGCATAGAGCGCGGCATGGGCCTTGAGTTCGGACTGGTCCGACAGGACGGACGTCGAGAAAAGCTCTCGCTGCTCGCTCATATCGCTCTCCGGGGATGAGATCGCGGAGACTACATCGGGGCGCCGGGGGCCGACGAGCGGAAGAAAGCGTTAACCTTGACACGGCGGTGGCCGGGCACTTCCACGCGCGGAACCCCTTGGGCTTCTCCACAGGGGCGGGTTAGAAAGCTTGACAGAGATCATCGCCCTTCCCCATCCCGGACCCCTGCCATGTGTGCCGACTGCGCCCCGCAAACCCCTGCGTCACCTTCCAGGGCCGATATCGAGGAAGGTGACCGCCTGCTGCCGCGTTTCGGCGTCGATGGTCTGATCACCGCGGTGACCAGCGATGCGCGAACGGGGGATCTGCTGATGGTCGCGCACATGAACGCGGAAGCCCTGCGCCTGACCATCGAGACCGGCGAGGCGCACTACTGGTCGCGCTCGCGCCAGGTGCTCTGGCACAAGGGCGACACCTCCGGACAGATTCAGACGGTGGCGGAGATGCGCATCGACTGCGACCAGGACGCGGTCTGGCTGAAGGTCACAGTCGGCGGCGACGGCGGGTCCTGCCATACCGGTCGGCGCACCTGCTTCTACCGCGCCATCCCGACCGGCGGGCCTCTGGAGGCCGTGCGGCTCGCACCACGCGACGCCGAGCGCCTGCGCCCGGCCTTCGGCTGAGCCATGCTGAAGTTCAGGCGTCGGCGCCGGGAAGACAGCGAACCCGCCGATTTCGGTCAGGCGGTAGCCCCGCAGTCGCGCCCGGTCATCGGGCTGGCCCTGGGTGGCGGGGCGGCGCGCGGCCTCGCCCATGTTGGGGTAATCCGCACCCTGGTCCGGGCAGGCTACGAGCCGGACGTCATCGCCGGCACCTCCATCGGAGCTGCGGTCGGCGGCCTCTATGCGGCCGGCAAGCTCGACGCCCTCGCGGACTGGGCGCTGTCCCTGAAGCGTCGCGACGTCATCTCGCTCGTCGACATCGCCATTTCCGGCGGCGGGTTGATGGGCGGCTCGCGCCTCGCCCAGCTCCTGGAGCGGGAGATCGGCGAGACACGGATCGAGGACCTGCCGATCGGCTTTGCCGCCGTGTCGACGGAGATCGGCACGGGCCACGAGATCTGGCTGACGCGCGGCCGGCTGCTGACGGCGCTCAGGGCCTCCTACGCCCTCCCCGGCATCCTGCCGCCGGTGCGGGTCGGCGGCCGCTGGCTGATGGACGGCGCGCTGTCGAATCCGGTCCCCGTCTCGGTGACCCGTGCCCTCGGCGCGCGACTGGTCATTGCCGTCAGCCTCAATGCCGACGCGCTCGGCCGCGCCACCGTCATCCAGGACCATGGCACGAGCCCAGAGGACGAGGCGCTGCCCCTGGTCGAGCGGCGGCCGCGCGTCAACGCCATGGTCAATCTGGGCAAGGGCATCGGCCGGGGCCTGGGACGCGGCATCGGCCGGGCCCTGTCGCGGCCGCTGCGGGCAGGCATGTCCCTCGACGGCGAGCCGGGCCTCATCGACCCGCGCATCGCGGTTGCCCGTGCGCCGGGCATTCCCACCGTCATGGCCAAGGCGTTCAACGCCACTCAGGAGCGGATCGCCCGCCAGCGCCTCGCCGGAGATCCACCGAACGTGCTGATCGGACCACGCCTCCTGAAGATCGGGCTGTTCGAGTTCCACCGCGCCGCAGAAGCCATCGCGCTCGGCGAGGAAGCCGCCGAACGCCTGCTGCCCGACATTGCCGACGCGCTGAAGGCGGTCGCCTAAGCGCGTCAGGCGTTCATCACATAGTTCTTCAGGGCGTCGTGCTCGCTCTCGATCTCCGCGAGGCGCCACTTCACCACGTCGCCGATGGAAATGATCCCGACGAGGCGACCATCCTCGACCACCGGCAGGTGGCGGAACTTGCCCTCTGTCATGCTCTCCATCAGGTGGCCGATGGGGTCCATCTCGGTGCAGGTAATCACCTTCTTCGTCATCGTATCGCCGACGGAGCGGTCGAGCGAGGTCGCGCCACGCTCCGACAGCGAGCGCACGATGTCGCGCTCGGAGAGAATACCGGCCACCGAATAGCCCGGTCCGGTCACCACCACGGCGCCGATCCGCTTCCCGGCGAGGAGATGGGCCGCATCCGCCAGGGTCGCGTCGGCGGCGATCGTCGCCACCGCCCGGCCCTTGGCATCCAGAATGCTCT
>CAZEZD010000223.1:0-5228 GCA_964516115.1 uncultured Hyphomicrobiales bacterium | reverse complement strand
CCTCGATGAAGTCCTGCCCCATCACCACCAGCGCCGAGGCGCGGGTGACGCGCACCACGGTCGGGATGGTGGCCACCGCCAGCGAGATGACGACGGCGGTCATGCCGGGGCCGACGACCGCCGCGAAGGACAGGCCAAGCAGAATGGCCGGGAAGGACAGGAGAATGTCCGACAGGTGCATGATGAGGCCGTCGAGCCGCCGGTAGAAGGCGGCGAAGAGGCCGAGCAGCAGCCCGATCGACCCGCCGATCGCGGTCGCAATGATGCCCATCATGAGGGTGGCGCGCAGCCCGTAGAGCAGGCGCGAGAGCATGCAGCGGCCAAGGCCGTCCGTGCCGAGCAGGAACTCCCAGCGGCCGCGCGCCTCCCAGACCGGCGGCAGCATGCGCAGGCGCGTGTTGGTCAGGTAGGGGTCGTTGGGGGCCAGCCACGGCGCCAGCAAGGCCGCGAGCACCAGGAGAATGAGGAGGACGGCGGCGGTGATCGCCAGCTTGTCGCGGAACAGCCGGCGCAGGTTGCCGTACCGGCGGGGTTCCACGGTGACGTCGGTTGCGGTCACGGCGGTCATCGCTTGCCCACCCGCGGATCGAGGATGCCGTAGAGAACGTCGACGAAGAGATTGATCACGATGAAGGAGACCGCGAGAATCAGGATGGAACCCTGGGCGAGAGGCAAGTCGCGCGCCAGAATGGCGCCGACGGCGAGGCGGCCGACGCCGGGCCAGGAGAAGATGGTCTCGGTGACCACGGCGCCGCCGAGAAGATAGCCGGCCTGCAGGCCGATGAGCGTCACCACGGGGATGAGCGCGTTGCGCAGCACATGGCGGATGATGACCGTGTGCTCGGCGAGGCCCTTGGCGCGGGCGGTGCGGACATAGTCGGCATTCATCACCTCGAGCGCCGCGGTGCGCGTCATGCGCGCGACAGGGCCGATGAAGATGAGACCGAGGGTCAGCGAGGGAAGGGCGGCGTGGGCAAGCCCGTCGAGGGTCCAGAGCGGACCGGCGCGGCCGAGGAAGGGCAGCAGCTCCCAGTGGTAGCCGACATACATGATCAGCATCAGGCCGATGAAGAAGACCGGCATGGAGACGCCGAACACCGAGATGGCGATGATGATGCGGTCGAGGGCGCGACCGCGATTGACGGCGGCGAGAGTGCCGAGAACGATGCCGATCGGCACGGAGAAGATCAGCGAGCCGAACATCAGCTCGAAGGTCGGGCCGATGGCCTCGCCGAGTTCGTGGATAACCGGGGTGTTGTTGATCATCGAGTAGCCGAGATCGCCCTGCATCACCCGCGTGATGTAGATGAAGAACTGGATGACGCGGGAGCGGTCGAGGCCGAGATCCTTGCGGATCTGCTCGATGACCTCGGGGGTCGCCTGCGGACCGGCGATGACCTGCGCCACGTCGCCCGGAACCAGTTGCAGCAGCATGAAGCCGAGCAGCAGCACGCCGAACAGCACCGGGATCGACAGGACCGCGCGGTGAATGAGGTGAACTCCCATGCCCGTCAGCCCTTCCACTCGCCGGTGGCGTCATAGACGCAGGCGCCGCCGAGGATGGTCAGGTCGCAGCGCGTATCCGACAGGATTGCCTCTGGCGTGGCCGTGAGCAAGTCGCGCGAGAAGACTGCGACATCGGCGACCATGCCGGGCCTCAGCGTGCCCCGGTGGTCCTCGCACCTGTTCACATAGGCGCCGAACTCCGTGTAGGCTTGGATCGCCCGCTCGATGGAGATCGCCTGGTCGCCGCCGATCACCGTGCCCTTGTGCGTCTTGCGGGTCAGCATCGTGAAGAAGTTCGGCCAGACATTCGCGTCGCAGACCGGCGCGTCGGTCGAGGCCGCCGGCCGGAAGCCCATGTCGATCCAGGTCTTCATGGGATAGCTCGTCGCCGGCCGCTCGTCGGGCATGACCTGCTGGTAGAGTTCGCCGAAGTCGTAGATGAAGACCGGCTGCGGCACGGGCTCGATGCCGGCTGCGCGCATGCGCTTCATCTGGTCCATGGTGTTGAAGCCGCAATGCTCGATGCGGTGGCGGCGGCCGGCGTCCGGATATTTCGCCAGCGCCTTCTCCATGGCGACAAGGGTCTGCTCGATAGCGCCGTCGCCGATGGCGTGGACGGCGAGCTGGTAGCCCTTGGCGTGGACCTCCATCGTCGCCTCTTCCATCTCCTTGTCGGTGAGGCAGTAGATGCCGTGGGTCTGCTCCTCGCCGGAATAGGGAACGGTCATCGCCGCGGTCTTGCCGCCGGCCGAACCGTCGGTGAAGATCTTCACCGGACCGATGCGCAGCATGTCGTCGCCGGAGCCGGTGATCAGGCCCTCCTCGTGACAGCGGCCGAGAATGCCGTCCGGAATGTCGAGAAGGCACTGGGTGACGCGGATCGGCTGGCGACCGGTGCGCACGGCATTGCGGTAGGAGATGATCTCCCGATAACCGGAGCGCATGCCGACGGCCGCGTCCATCGTCGAGGTGATGCCGAAGGTGTTCATGTATTTCGCGCCGCGCTCGATGGCGGCGACGTGGTCCTCGTCGGTGTAGGCGGGCAGCACGGCCTGGACGGGCTGGCGGCCGTTCTCGGCCATCAGGCCGGTCAGGTCGCCGTTGACCTGCTCGATCGCGCCACCGGCGGGAACCGCGCTCTTCGTCGTCACGCCGGCGATCTTCAGCGCCATCGTGTTGGCGACCGCCAGATGGCCGCAGGTGCGCACCAGATAGACCGGATTGTCGGGCGCCGCCTGATCGAGTTCGGTGCGGTGCGGGTGACGGCGGATGTCGAGCTTCGAATCATCATAGCCGCGGGCCAGAATCCATTCGCCCGGCTTCTTCGTCGCGGCGGCATCGCGGATGAGGCCGAGCAGCGCGTCGAGGGTATTGGCGTTCTGCGGGCGGGCGTCGATCTCGGCCATGGAGATGCCCATCGGCAGGAGATGGGCGTGGGCCTCGAACAGGCCGGGGGTGGCGAGGCGGCCGCGCAGTTCGATCACACGGGTGCCGGGGCCGATGAGCGGTTCCATGTCGGCGGACGAGCCCACCGCCAGAACCTTGCCGGACCACAGCGCGATCGCCTCGGCGACCGGCTCGCCATAGGCCACGAAAACACGGCCACCACGCAATACGACATCCGCCCTGGGCAGGATCGGCATCAAAAAACCCCCGAAACATAAACTGCCCAGCATCGTGGCATGCCTGATTTTGCATCAGCAAGCCGTCACGGTGCCGGGCACCTCACCACTCTGCGGGGTAGATTTGTCGCCGCCCGGCGTTATGGTCGGAAACTTTCTCTGCGCCCGCACGCTGATCAGAGCAGCATTATTCTTTGTCATCAACAGGGAATGGCACGACGGTATCGCTTGTCGATACGAATTCGAGCCCGATCCACATGTTGGCGATTCC
This sequence comes from uncultured Hyphomicrobiales bacterium, assembly GCA_964516115.1. GTDB lineage: Bacteria > Pseudomonadota > Alphaproteobacteria > Rhizobiales > Phreatobacteraceae > Phreatobacter. The sequence continues at coordinate 1,829 of CAZEZD010000223.1, read as the reverse complement.
GCCCGCCGCCTGCCCCCATGCGATTCCGAGGGAGTTCATTCATGTCCGAGACGTCCAAGGCAGCCCCTGCGACCCCTCCCGACGCGGCGGCGAGCGACCCCGCCGCCCTTGGCTGGATGCAGGGTTTCCCGCCGCCGCCCGACAAGGCCATCACCTATGCCGACGGCTCGTTCCGGTCGTTCCCGCAACTGCGCTGGGCCTGGAGCAACGTCAGGCAACTGGTGCCGACGGTGAATGTGTGGCGCGGTTCGGGACCCGCCTCGGTGCTGGAGCGGGACGAGCAGAACCTCGGGACGGTGAAGCTCACCACGATGGATGGCCGCCCGTTGACCGTCGATCAGGCGCTGGCGGAGACCTATGCCGACGGTTTCGTCGTCCTGCATCGCGGCAAGCTGGTCTTCGAGCGCTACTTCGGTGCGCTGAGCGCCCACAAGCCGCATATCGGCATGTCGGTCACGAAGTCCTTCACCGGCACGCTCGCGGGGATCCTGGTGGCGGAGGGCCTGATCGACCCGCAGGCCCCGGTCACCGCCTATGTGCCGGAACTCGCCGGCAGCGGGTTCGGCGACGCCACGGTCCGCCAGGTCATGGACATGACCACAGGCCTTGCCTACTCGGAGATCTACACCGACCCCAATTCCGACGTGTGGGCGCTGCGGCGCGCCAACGGCATGGCCCCGCCCCTGCCCGGCGTGCCGCAGCCCTCGCTGCTCGAGTACCTGACGACCATCGCCAAGCAGAGCGAGCACGACCAGGTCTTCGCCTACAAGACGGTCAATACCGACGTGCTGGCCTGGATCATGCGGCGCGCCAGCGGCCAGTCGCTGGCCGATCTCCTGTCGGAGCGCATCTGGCAGCCGATGGGCGCCGAGGAAGACGCCTACTATCACGTCGACCGCCTCGGCATCGAAAGCGGCGGCGGCGGCCTCAGCACGACCACCCGCGACCTCGCCCGCTTCGGCGAACTCATGCGCAACCGCGGCACGGTCAACGGACGCCGCATCTTCCCTGAGCGCGTCGCCGACGACATCACCCGTGGCGGCGACCCGGCCAAATTCGCGCCCGCGGGCTATGCGACGCTGCCGGGCTGGTCCTACCGCAACCAGTGGTGGATCAGCCACAACGACCACGGCGCCTACATGGCGCGCGGCGTCTATGGCCAGGCCATCTATGTCGACCCGAAGGCCGAGATGGTGATCGCCCGCTACGCCTCGCATCCCGCGGCCGGCAACGTCGCCAACGACCCCGTCTCTCTGCCGGCCTACATGGCCCTGGCGAAGGCCCTGATGGGCTGAGCGCCACCGGCCGGCGCGCGGCAACGTTTCAGACGCGTTGCTGCGGGCCGGCCCGGACACGGCAAAGCCTCGCCGTCGCGAAATCTTGCAGAAACCGCGCCTGCCTATAGGCTTCCCCAGGGGTCCGTCCCGGGGCGGTCCGCGAGACTGGAGAATTGTCCACGATGTCGCTGTTCGTCCGTACCTCGGCGCCGCTGGCGCTGGCCGCCGCCTGCCTTCTCCTGCTGCCGGTTTCCGATGCCGAGGCGCAGCGCCGCCGGCCCCGGGCGGCCGAATCGACCGAGGTGACCATCCAGAACCGCGGCAGCGCGACGCTCCAGTATCTGTTCGTCACGCCGGTGGGCGAAGTGTCGTGGGGCGACGACAAACTCGGCAGCGAGACGGTGGCGCGCAACCGCAGCCACAGCTTCACCATGGAGGGCGGGCAGTGCCGCCACGACATTCGCGCCGTCTATGAGAACGGACGCGAGGAGACCCGCTTCGGCCTCGACCTGTGCGCCCGCCCGGAAGTGGCGCTGAACGGCCGGACGCAGA
>CAZEZD010000222.1:0-5230 GCA_964516115.1 uncultured Hyphomicrobiales bacterium | reverse complement strand
GGGTCCGGGCCGAGATAGCCGTCGATATTGCCGGCGCGCAGGTTGGCGACCATTTCCGGCGGCGGCACCGAGCGGATCTGCACGTCGGTGTCGGGGTCGAGGCCATGCTCCGCGAGGTAGTAGCGCAGCAGGTAGTTGTGCATGGAGTAGTCGAAGGGCACGGCGAAGCGGAAGCCCTTCCAATCCTTCGGATCGCGCTTGTCCTTGTGCTTGTTGGCAAGGGTGATCGCCTGGCCGTTGATGTTCTCGATGGCGGCGACCGAATAGGGGATGGGGTTCGATCCGGCGCCCATGGTGATGGCGATCGGCATCGGCGCCAGCATGTGGGCGGCGTCATATTCCTTGTTGATGGTCTTGTCGCGGATCACCGCCCAGCCGGCCGTGCGCACCACCTCCACGTTCAGGCCGTGCTTCGAATAGAAGCCGAGCGGGTGCGCCATGATGATGGGCGTCGCGCAGGTGATCGGGATGAAGCCGACCTTCAGGTCCTTCTTCTCGATCGGGCCGGTCTGGGCGAGGGCCTCGGTGGCCGCGCCGATGGGGAAGAAGGTCGAGATCGCCGCCGCGGCGGTCGATGCGCCGACGGCCTTCAGGAAGGCGCGGCGCTGGTGGTCGTTCGGAAAGAGCGCGCGCATCACCGCCTGTTCGACGACCCGGCGGTAGCGGCTCTCCTCGCCGGCCTGTTCCACCGCGACCGCTTCGGCGCGGATGGCGTTCTCATGCTCCGCTTCGGAGGCGTGGCGGCCGCAGACGCAGCCCTTGAGAAATCGCTTGGCGGCATTGAAGGGATTGTCGAACAGGGCCATGGCGTCGTCCTTCCCGGGTGGATGACCTGTCCGGTTTCAAGTGTCGTGCCAGCCGGCGCGGGACCGTTGCATACGCAGCAAGGTCGCGGAAATGCTGGCGTGGAGAAGTCTCCCGCCCTTGCGGCAAGGCAAGAATGAACAGAAAATAGGCATGCTTTAGGTCGGGTGAGGCCGATTTGAGCGATGTCGATGGCGCTGCTGTGATCAATGGCCCACGCGAAGGTCAATCGGCCCTGTCACGCCGCATGGCTGCATTCCAGCGAAGTCCTCCGATCCTTTGCCTCTTGACGTTCCGGCCCTGTCGCGCGTTGTTCGCGGCATGACCTCCTCAGCCTCCTCGCCCAAGCCGTCGCCCATCTCCGTTGCGGAGACCGGCGCGCGCTTCCTCGCCAATCCCGCTCTCGATCGCGGCAAGCCCTACGGGCCGGCGGAGCGCGCCATTCTCTCCCTCGATGGCGCCAGAGCGGCGCAGGCCGCCATCGCCGCCTGGGACGGCTACACGCCGACCCCGGTCCTGTCGCTGGACGCAATGGCGCGCGAGGCCGGAGTGGGCGCGGTGCTCTACAAGCACGAGGGCCGGCGGTTCGCGCTGAAGAGCTTCAAGGCGCTGGGCGGGGCCTATGCCGTGCAGAGGCTGGTGGCGCAGCGCGGTTCGGCCGAGGGCCTGACGGTCACCTGCGCCACCGACGGCAATCACGGGCGGGCGGTCGCCTGGGGGGCGAAGCGGCTGGGCGTCAAGGCGGTGATCTACGTCCACGAGACGGTCAGCCAGGGCAGGGCGGACGCCATCGCCGCCTTCGGCGCGGAGGTGCGGCGCGTTCCCGGCAACTACGACGATGCGGTGCGCGCCTCGGCGGAGGCTGCGGCAGCCAATGGCTGGACCATCGTCTCCGACACGTCCTGGCCGGGCTACGACCTCATCCCGCGCGACGTGATGCAGGGCTATGCCGTGCTGGCGCTGGAGGCGGAGGAGCAGGGGGTGTCCCCGACCCATGTCTTCGTGCAGGGCGGCGTCGGCGGTCTCGCCGCCGGTATCCTGTCCTGGTACTGGGAGAAGCAGGGGGCTGAACGGCCCACGGTCGTGGTGGTCGAGCCGGACAAGGCCGACTGCCTTCTCGCCAGCGCCGTCGCAGGCCGCTGGACCACGGTCGGCGGCGACCTCGACACGATCATGGCGGGCCTTGCCTGTGGCGAGCCCTCGGAGCTTGCCTGGGCGCTGCTCTCGCCGGGGGCCGACGCCTTCATCTCGATCCCCGATGAGCGGGCCGCCGAGGCGATGCGCGCCCTGGCCACGCTTGGCATCGCGGCCGGCGAATCCGGCGTCGCGGGCCTTGCCGGGTTCAGGGCGGTGGCTGGCGATGCCCGCGTGCGGGCGGCGCTCGGCCTCGATGCCGCCTCGCGCATCCTGTGCATCGGCACCGAAGGCGCGACCGACCCTGAAATCTATCGCGAGATCGTCGGGCAGGATGCCGCCGACGTCGAGAAGGAGACCGCATGAGCCGCATCGTCACCGTCGGCGCCGCCCAGATGGGCGCCATCCAGCGCGCCCATTCGCGGCGCGAGGTCGTCGCCCGCATGGTGGAACTGATGCGCGAGGCCGCGTCCCACCGCTGCGATCTCATCGTCTTCCCCGAACTGACGCTGACCACCTTCTTTCCGCGCTGGTGGATGGAGGACCAGACCGAGATCGACAGCTTCTACGAGCGCGAGATGCCGTCCAACGAGACGGCGCCGCTGTTCAACGAAGCCTCGCGGCTCGGCATCGGCTTCTCGCTCGGCTATGCGGAACTCACTCCGGAGGGACGGCACTACAACACCGCCATTCTTGTCAACAAGTCCGGCGATATCGTTGGTAAATATCGGAAAATCCATCTTCCCGGCCATGCCGACCATGAGCCGTGGCGCGCCTTCCAGCACCTCGAGAAGCGCTATTTCGAGGTGGGCGATCTCTCCTGGGGCGTGTGGAACACGCTCGGCGGCAACATGGGCATGATGATCTGCAACGACCGCCGCTGGCCGGAATCCTACCGCATGATGGGCCTGCAGTCGGTGGAGATGATCCTGCTCGGCTACAACACGCCGCGTCACAATCCGCCGGCCCCCGACCACGACCGCCTCTCCGAGTTCCACAACCAACTCGTCATGCAGGCCGGCGCCTACCAGAACGGCACCTGGGTTGTCGGCGTCGCCAAGTGCGGCGTGGAGGAGGGCTGCGAGATGATCGGCGGCTCCTCCATCATCGCCCCGACCGGCGAGGTCATCGGCCAGGCGCTGACTCAAGGAGACGAACTGATCGTCGCGCGCTGCGACCTCGACCTGACCAAAAGCTACAAGGCGACCACCTTCAATTTCGACATGCACCGCCAGCCGGACCAGTACCGGCGGATCGTCGAGCAGCGCGGCGCGGTGGGGCCGGTAAACTAGGCTTTGTATTTCGGCAGGCTTTGGGTCCGAGGAGACAGGCCGCCTCTGGATGCCGGTCTGCATTCGCGGACATTCGGATTGTCCTGTGAGCGGGTCGAACGCCTCTCTCAGCAGCAGTTCGCGGCGACGAGGTAAGCCCGGCAGGCACGCGGCAGTTCCGCGCGCAGACGCGCGAGACCATCGTCCGACGGATCGGCTTCCATCACCACGCGCACCGACCCTCCGAGCAAGGCGGCGGTCATGAACGCAGCGGAGTTGACGTCAGCGAAGCGCGCGTCCGGTGCAGCGGCGAGCGCTTCCCCAATGATCCCGGTCATTCGGTGCATGCCCCGCTGCATGAGCTCTCCCAGATCAAACTCGGCAGCAATGCCGTAGATCGCCCGCGAAGCGACGACATCGGCCGCCTTGACGTCGAGCCAAGCCAACGCAAGCCCGTCGGCAACGGTCGCTACATCCTTACCCGCAAGCCGACCCGCGGCGACGCGCATGGCGGATGTCATGGTCTCGAACTGCCGCTCGACAATCGCGAAGAGCAGCGCCTGCTTGTGCGGATAATATTGATACATGGTGCCGACTGACACGCCTGCGCGCTCTGCCACCCTTGTCGTGGTGAGCTTGCCGACTCCGTCCGCCAGCAAAACCTGAATAGTCGCCTCGAAAATCGCCTCGACGGTGGCTGTCGAACGCGTCTGGCGCGGTGTTTTCCGTGGCTTTAGCAGTGCCGGCGCCGGGCGATTCATATGCGAATTCCAGACCTGAAGAATCCTTCATATATTGCCGCTGCAAGTAGCAGATAGCAAGGATTACCCCCATGAAATCGGTTCTCATCACCGGTTGCTCGACCGGCTTTGGCCGCGAAATCGCACAGCATTTCTTCAATCACGGTTGGAGCGTCGTGGCGACGATGCGCAATCCGGCCGCCAGTACCCTGACCGCTTCGGATCGGCTTCGCGTCCTGCCGCTCGATGTCACCGACGCCGCTAGCATCGCGACTGCAGTGGAGCAGGCGGGACCCATCGACGTGCTCGTGAACAATGCCGGGATCGGCTGGTTCAACGCGGTCGAAGGCACCCCGATCGAGACGGTGCGGAACCTTTTCGAGACGAATGTCTTCGGCACCATTGCAATGATGCAGGCTGTGCTCCCTGGGATGCGCGAGCGGCGCTCGGGCGCAATCGTCAACGTCGGCTCCAGCTCGACGTTGAAGCCCCTGCCGCTGCTCTCGGTCTATCGAGCCAGCAAGGCTGCGGTGAACGCACTGACCGAGTCAGCCGCGATCGAACTGGCCGCCTTCGGCATTCGCGCGCGGGTCGTTCTTCCGGGCAGGGCGCCGACGACCAGCTTCGCCGCGAGCGCGCAGCGGCGGATCGCTGAGGGCGGCTGGTTCCCGCCCGCCTATGAGGAGTTCGCGGGCCGGACCCTGGCGGCGATGCAAGCGGAAGCCTCTGGCGATCTCACGACTGCGGACAATGTCGCAGAGGTCATATACCGTGCTGCTACCGATCCGGACTGTCCGATGGTCTTGCCCGCCGGGGCAGATGCGATCGCCTGGTCTAACGGCGACTGAGCAGCCGACCAGGGCGACCACGGCGATGCGCCGCCTCCCTGGCTATCGTCTGGCCGTGGGAGCATCTTGGGGCAGCCGTCCACCTGAGGGATGCGAGGTGACCTCAGCACGGGTAGGCAAGGAATTCGTGGATTGCCGGAGCAAGGCCGGGCGTGGCGGGTGGAGCGCCGCGCATTTCGGCGATCTGGTGAAGAGGGCTACTCCGCCGCCTCCTGCGCTTCCGCCTCCCAGCCGAGCAGCTTGCCGGGGTTCATCAGGCCGTAGGGGTCCGCCTGCCGCTTGAATTCCGGCTGCGGGGCGTCGACGCGCTTCCAGCCGACATTGTTCAGCACGTAGGTGTGGGCGTTGGACGGCTGCACGCCGCCCTCCGCCGCGCGCGCCATGATCTGGTCGAGGCGCTCGGGCGTCGTGAACTTCACCAGCGGCAGCGAGG